>DATKXK010000016.1 GCA_035529075.1 Acidobacteriota bacterium
AATCGACGGGACATCGCTGGTGAACTCCACTCTCCCGCCGTTGTAGCTCCACTGCCAGTCATCCCAGGTCTGCTTGATCGTGAGGCCCGGTGACGGATCAGTCTCCGCGAGACCGGCGGTGCCCAGAGAAGACCGCGTCGAAATCCAGTTGCGTGCGGTGGCAAGCGGATCATAATCCTTGAGCCCGACCGCCCTTACAGGTTCGCGATCGATGCGCGGGAAGCCGTACTGTGTGATGTTGTTGGTCCGCTTGTCAAGCACCCGGTCCCCCGAGGCCTGGTCAAAGACGGCCCTGGCTGACGCCGGACAGGTCAGCCCGACGGTCAGGACGGCCACTGAAAAAACGACTGCCGAAAGTCGTGTGCTCCGGAAAGTCATCATTCCCTCCCCATGGTTGTCGGCCCGCGTGCGCTGCGCAAGGGGCCGCGCGAATTACGAAATATCCTCCAAGATCGGGACGCCGGGCCGTCCCGGCGGCTCGCTTCCCGGCTCTGGGCACGGGAGACGGGACCGGCACGGCGCTGCTTCTAAAGGTCGGTTTCGTTGCGGATACTGATGCAGAACACAGGAGCAAAGGTCATGTAAAGCGCGGCGGAAAACCGGCCCGGGACCCTCGTGCGCGCGAGTTGCGTGGCATCGGGAACCCCTTAGGACAAATATAGTGCCGGCGCTCGACTATGGCAAGGGTGAATCGGATATCAGGGGCAGGAAAAAAGCGCTTGAACCGGGCGCGGTGGTTTTGTATACTTCGTGCAACCTGTTTAAACTACGCCGCTTATGTACGAGAAACAACGCACAATCGCTCGGGAGATATCGTTTCCCGGAATCGGCCTTCACACCGGCAACGCCTGCACGATGGTTTTCAAGCCGGCCCCCCCGGACCACGGCATCAGGTTTGTCAGGACGGACCTTCCCGGCTCGCCGGGGGTGATCGCCGACCTTGACCACGTGGTCGACATTTCGCGGGGCACGACGCTTCAGGACGGAGAGGCAAAGGTATATACGGTGGAGCACGTGCTGGCGGCCTTTGCCGGGCTGCAGATCGACAACATGATAGTGGAGTTGGACGCCAACGAGCCGCCCGTGGGTGACGGTTCGGCCAGGCCGTACGTGGACACAATCCTCGAGGCGGGCATTCAGGATCAGGACAAGGACAAGCTCTACCTGGAGATCGACCAACCGATGGCGTACAGCGAGCGTGAGCGGGGAGTGGACCTGATCGTGGCCCCGTCGGATGACCTGCGGATCACTTTCATGATCGACTACAAGAACCCGGCGCTGGGCACCCAGTACACGTCGCTGGTGGACCTGGAGAAGGAATTCGTCGAGGAGTTCGCCCCGGCCAGGACGTTTTGCTTCCTGTCCGAGGTGGAGATGCTCAAGGCGCAGGGATTGATCAAGGGGGGCGGCCTGCACAACGCGATAATCATTTACGACTCCGATCTCGGCCAGGTGGAGGTCGAACGCATCCGCAAGGCGCTTGATCTGAAGGAGCGGGCGTTCGTCGGTGAGACCGGCATCATCAACGACGTTCCGCTTCGCTTTTACAACGAACCGGTGCGGCACAAGACGCTCGATCTGCTGGGCGACCTGTTCCTGATCGGGGTGCCGTTCAAGGGGCACGTGCTGGCGGCGCGGTCGGGCCATAAGGCGAACGTGGCCCTGGCGCGCAAGATGCGGGACCTGTACAAGAGAAAGAAGATAGCCCGGCAATACAGCACGGCCGGCAGCAAGGCTCTCCTTGACACCACGGCCATTCAGAACATCATGCCCCACCGCTACCCGTTTCTGCTGATCGACCGCATCATCGACATGGAGCCGGAAAAGCGCCTGGTGGCGCTGAAGAACGTGACCATCAACGAGCCGTTCTTCGAGGGGCACTTTCCAAATCATCCGATCATGCCGGGGGTGCTCATTCTCGAGGCCATGGCCCAGGCCGGCGGCGTGCTGCTACTGAGCGCCATCGAGGAGCCCCAGACAAAGCTGGTGTACTTTATGTCGATAGACAACGCCAAATTTCGGCAGCCGGTCACGCCGGGGGATCAGTTGCGTTTCGTTCTCGAAATGCACGCCTTTCGTCGCGGCACGTGCAAGATGTCGGGGCAGGCGTTCGTGGACGGCAAGGTGGTGGCCAGCGCGGACTTCATGGCCAGGGTGATGGACCGATGACGGACATTCACGACAGCGCCATCGTATCTCCTTCGGCTCAAATCGGCGAGGACGTGTCCATCGGCCCTCACAGCATAGTCGAGGCCGGTGTTGTAATCGGTGACGGCTGTCGCATAGCTTCGAACGTGCTGCTGGCCGAGGGCGCGACTCTCAAGAAGAACGTCAGCGTCTCCCACGGCGCCGTGATCGGCACGAATCCTCAGGACCTGAAGTTTGCCGGGGAGAAGAGCACGGTCGTCATCGGTGACAACACGGTCATCCGGGAATACGCTACGATCAACCGTGGTACGGAGGCACGGGGTGAGACGACGCTTGGTCACGACTGCCTGATTATGGCGTACGCTCACGTGGCTCACGACTGCGTGATCGGCAATCACGTCATCATGGCCAACTCGGTGAACCTGGGAGGGCACATCGAGATTGACGATTACGCCATTCTGGGCGGGGTCCTGCCGATCCACCAGTTCGTCAAGATCGGCGCTCACGTGATGATCGGCGGCGGTTTCAGGGTGCAGCAGGACGTGGTCCCTTACAGCCTCGCGGCCGGTTATCCGCTTCGAGTAATCGGCATCAACTCAATCGGTCTGAGGCGGCGCGGTTTCACGGTCGAGACCATTCACCGGCTCGAACGCGTCTTCAAGATTCTCTTTTTCTCGAAACTGAACACGTCACAGGCGGTTGAGCGCATCAAGAGCGAGGTTGAGCTGATTCCGGAAGTCCGGACGATTCTGGATTTCCTTGATCGCTCGACGCGAGGAATCGTGAAGTAGGTGACCACGGCTCGGATTGCCTGGATAATGCCGGCTGATCGTTCGCCTGTCGATTCGTTCTTCCAGAGCTCCGCGCATGGTGTTACCTTGGGAACCGACGCCGTCGGTGCGGCGTGAAGAGAGATAATAACCGTATGAGAAAAGTAAAGACCGGCGTAGTGGGTGTCGGGTCGCTCGGCCGCCACCACGTGAAGTGGCTCGGGCGCGCGGCCGGCTCCGAGTTGGTCGGCCTGTACGACATCGACCGCGAGAAAGCCGGCCGGCTGGCCGAGGAGCACGGCGTCAGGGTTTTTGAATCGCTCGATGAGCTGGCTGACAGCGTACAGGCAGCCTCCGTAGTGGTGCCCACCTCGGCGCACTTTCAGGTGGCCTCGCGCCTGATAGAGCGCGGCGTTAGCTGCCTGATCGAAAAGCCGCTCGCGGCGACGATGGCTGAGGCGACGGAGCTTCAGGCGCTGGCCGAGGACAGCGGGGTGAAAGTGACGGTCGGGCAGATAGAGCGTTTCAACCCCGCCGTACGTGCGCTGGCGGACGACGACGTGAGGCCGTCGTTCATCGAAGCGCATCGCCTGGCGTCGTTTGACCCGCGCGGAACCGACGTGGCGGTGGTGCTGGATCTCATGATTCACGACATCGATCTCGCGCTGATGTTCGTGCGCTCCAAGGTGGTCGACATCCGGGCATCGGCGGTGGCGGTGATATCGGACCAGGCGGACATCGCCAACGCCCGGTTGACGTTTGACAACGGGGCCGTGGCCAATCTGACGGCCTCCCGGATATCGCTTCGGCCGATGCGAAAACTCCGCATCTTCCAGAGATCCGGCTACTACTCGCTTGACCTTGCGGCCAGACAGGCCGACCTGTACAGCCTGGCCGGCCAGGGAGACAAGATCGACGGCATGCGCGTTCCGCTCGGCAACTCGGGGCGGGAGATTGTCTATCGCAAACGGCCCGATACCGGGGAAGATATGCTGTCCGCCGAGATTGAATCGTTCCTGCATGCCGTCATCGAAGACCGGCCGGTGGCCGTGCCCTTGAGTGAAGCCGCCGAGGCCTTGAGGGTGGCGCTGGAAGTCGAGCGGATCGGGCTTGCTTCGATCAGCCCTGTAATGGAGTCCCAGCCGGAGTAGATGGGCAAACCCCTGCTGTTCCTTGCTGCCGGTGACGTTTCCGGCGACAACGCCGCCGGCCGTGTAGTGGCTGCGCTCATACGGCAGCGACCCGATCTTGAGGTTTTCGGTCTCGGCGGTAGCCGCCTGAAGTCTCTCGGCCAGGAGCAACTGGCCGAGCCGGGCCGCCTGACGGTGCTCGGTTTCTGGGAGGTGGCCAAACGATATCCGTTTTTCCGCCGTTTGTTTTACCGTTGCGTTGACGAGATAAAAGCCCGAAGACCGTCGTGCGTGTTGCTTGTCGATTATCCCGGGTTCAACCTGCGACTGGCAAGAAAGGTCAAGGCGCTGGGTATTCCGGTGGTCTATTATATCTCACCGCAGGTGTGGGCCTGGGGCAAAAGACGGATGGCGGCAATTCGCAAGTACGTTGACTTCATGCTGCTCATTCTGCCGTTCGAGGAGTCATTTTACGTAAAATCCGGGGTACCCACGCGTTTCGTGGGCCACTACCTGCTCGAGGATATTCCACGCGAGTATATCCAGTCCCGGCCCGTGCACGAACGCCAGATTGCCCTGCTTCCGGGGTCACGACCGCAGGAAATCGAGCGCATGCTGCCGGGCATGCTGAAAGCAGCCGGGCACCTGCACCGACGGCACGGCACGAGTGCGGTTGTTGCCGGCATCCGCGGCGCCTGTGATTATGAGCGTCTGCTGCAACGTGACGGTGACGGCGGCGTGACGGTCTGCTACGACGATCCACGAACGGTCCTGTACGAATCAGGGCTGGTGCTGACGGCCTCCGGGACCGCCACGCTCGAGGCGGGTATTATCGGGCGGCCGATGGTAATAGTGTACCGGACCGGGTTCATCACGTACCACATCGCACGGCGGCTCGTCAAACTGGACATGATCGGGCTGGTCAATCTGGTGCTGGGTGAGAAAGTTGTCCCGGAGCTTGTCCAGGGCGCAGCCACGCCTGAGCGAATGGCGGTTGAACTGGAGAGGTTGCTGACCGACGATGCCTGCCGTTCCGGCGTGTGCGCGAACCTTAACCGCCTCCCGGCGCTGCTCGGCGGAGAGGGTGCCTCGCAGCGGGTGGCCGAAATAGTTGGTTCATACATATGATCGGCATCTACAGGTTGCTGACGCGCGCGGCTTATGCCGTCATATACGTCCTGCGAAGGCACTCGGCGCTGGCCGGCAGGGAACTATGGCGCGGCCGGCTGGGACTGATTCCGGACGTGGGAGACAAAGACGTCTGGATCCACGCAGCTTCAGTCGGGGAAACCCGGGTGGTCGGCTACCTTGTCAACTATCTGAGAGGACGCCGGGCCGGGATCAGGATTCACGTCACCGTTGTCACCGAGGCGGGCTTTAATACCGCCGTCAAGCTGTTTCCGCCCGAGGTGACGGTATCCTATTTTCCGCTGGATGCACGCCGGGCGATGGCTCGCACCTTTGACATGATACGGCCGAAACTGCTCGCGGTGGCCGAAACCGAGATCTGGCCGAACCTGGTGCTGGAAGCGGCGGAACGCCGGGTTCCGCTCATTCTTGTTAACGGCCGTATGTCGGCCCGGGCTTATCGCCGGTACCGTCTTGTCAGAAAGAGCCTGGCCAGGCTGCTGGTCACCTATGATCGCTTCTTCCTGAAGACCGACGTGGCTCAACGCCGCTTCGCGTACTTCAGTGTATCCGCGGACAAGTCGATGGTCGCCGGCGACATGAAGTTTGACGCGCCTTTGCAGGAGCGTTCGGAAGGACGGATCAAAGAGATACGGTACCGTGTCGGAGTGGCCGACGATGAGTTCCTGGTCGTGGCCGGGTCCACGAGGTCGGGCGAGGAAGCACACCTGCTGGGCGCGTACCGGACCCTGAAGGCGACCTGCCCCAAGCTGCGCCTGCTGTTGGCGCCGCGCCACGTGGAGCGAACGGATGAGATTACGGCGTTGCTAAAAGAGCACGACCAGCCGTATTATAGATATGGTACCAGCGGGGTACCTGAGGGCGTAATCGTGCTGGACAGGATGGGTCTGCTCAACGAACTGTACCTGGCCGGCGACATCGCCTTTGTGGGCGGGACGCTGGTGGATCGGGGCGGTCACAATCTGCTCGAACCCGTCTGGGCCGGCCGGCCGGTGCTTTTTGGGCCGTTCGTAAGCAATGTACGGGAGGCTGCCGAGTACATCCTGGAGCACGGTTACGGTGCGCGGGTAAGTTCAGGTGACGACCTGCTGCGGACGTTGACGGCGGTCGTGCAGGGTGATCGCACGTTTCGTACCAAGACCACGGCTGACCTGGTGCATTCCGCGGCAGCGGTCGCCGGTGACTATATCCTGGAAAAGTTGCGAGATGTTTGAGACCTTTTGGAAGAAAGTCCTGCGACGTAAGCCGTATTCCTGGTTGGTGATCCCGGCGGCTGTCTTCTGGTTTGTTTCCGTGATCTACCGGCTGTTTTTTCACGTGTACCGCCTGACACGAACCAGGGCTACGCGGCTGAACGTGCCGGTCGTCTCGGTCGGCAGTATCATGATCGGCGGCGCCGGCAAGACGCCGCTGGTGGAGGTCATAGCGCGCGGACTGCAGGGCGAGGGCGTACGCGTGGGCGTTGTCTCTTCCGGCTATGGCCGTTCGTCACGGGAACCGCTGCTTCTGCCCGGGTACAAGCTGCAGCGCATCCCGGCCGACATGGCCGGCGATGAAATGCGTGAATTATCCGGCAAGCTCCCGGAAGCGATTTTTTCCATAGCCCGGTCAAAGACGGACGCGGCGCGCGCGCTGGCCGGGAGCGGGAACGTCGACGTTATCGTCGTCGACGACGGTTTTCAGCATTTCACGCTGTTCCGCGATATCGATGTTGTCGCGTATGACGCGTCGTTCAAACCCGGGCATCTGCGTTTGTTTCCCAGCGGCGTACTTCGTGAGTCCGTCAGGGCGCTGCGCCGGGCGGATATGATAATCATGACGCGTGCCAAGTTCGCCAAGGACATAGCCAAGCTTCGCCGGCGGCTCGGCCGCGTCAATCCGGGCGCGGAAGTATACCATGCCGGGTTCGTGCCGGAGGTGCTCGTCAGCGGCGATAAGAGCCTGCCGGTGAAGTACATCGAAGACAAGTCGGTGTTTCTGTTTGCCGGGGTGGGCAACTTTTCACCGCTGCGCAAGCAGGTGGCGGCACTTGCCGGCGACCTGGATTATGCACTGGAGTTGACGGATCACCAGGTCTATGACGAGGGCCTGCTCAGGCGCATAAAGGCGATGGCCGGGGATCACGGTTCCGACGTCATCTTGACTACCGGCAAGGACTGGGTGAAACTGGGCGATTTTGATTTTGGCCGCGAGATTTATTATCTTGGGGTTTCGGTTGACCTGGATCCGGGCGAGGAAAAACTGATCCAGCAGATCATGCAGAAAATTCAGCTTGAACGGCCGGGTAGTAATGGACAGGCGATTTGATTTCATAGTCATCGGCAGCGGTATCGCCGGTCTCTTCTATGCGCTCAAAGTGGCGGCTCAGGACCCGAAGGCCAGGATTGCAGTTGTCACCAAGAAGGGTGAAGCCGTCACGAGCACTAACCGAGCCCAGGGGGGAATCGCGGCGGTGCTGGCCAGGACCGACTCTTTTGAGGCCCACATCAGGGACACGTTGCAGGCGGGCGCCGGGCTGTGCCATCAAGAGGTGGTGGAACGGATTGTCGAGGCCGGTCCGGCGGCGATTCATGATCTGGTGGCCTACGGGGTTCAGTTCACCCGGATCGACGGGGAGTTTGATCTTGGCCGCGAGGGCGGCCATTCCAAGAGCCGGGTGGTACATGCGCTGGACCTGACGGGACGAGAGATCGAGCGCGCGCTCCTGTTGGCCTGCCGGGCGCAGGCGAATATCACCACTTTTCCGGACCACATGGTTCTTGACTTGGTAACGTACAGCGTCGGCGGGGAGCACCGGTGCGCCGGCGTGTTCGTCTTTTGTGAGGAGGGGCGGCAGTTCGACGTGTTCTACGCGCCGGTGACCCTGCTTGCCACCGGCGGTCTCGGCCAGGTTTACTTTCATACGTCAAATCCCAGAATTGCGACCGGTGATGGGATTGCGATGGCCCACCGGGCGGGCGTGCCCGTGGCCAATCTCGAGTTCATACAGTTTCACCCCACCACGGTGTACGCTCCCGGCCGGGCGCCGTTCCTGATCTCCGAGGCCGTGCGCGGCGAAGGAGGCCGGCTCAAGTCCGTGGACAACCGGTATTTCATGGACGGAGCGCACGAACTCAAGGACCTGGCACCCCGTGACGTCGTGGCCCGCGCCATCGACGCCGAACTCAAAGCGAGCGGCGAAGAGTACGTCCTGCTGGAGGTGAATCACCTGGACGCAAAGTTTATCAGGAAGCGTTTTCCGAACATCTACAAGCGATGTCTTCGTTACGGATATGACATCACCGAGCGCGCCATCCCCGTTGTGCCCGCGGCTCACTACGCCTGCGGCGGGGTGGTCTCGACGATTCATGGCGACACGGCGCTGGCCGGTCTCTACGTGGCCGGCGAAGTGGCGATGACGGGGATGCACGGGGCCAACCGGCTGGCCTCGAATTCACTGCTGGAGGCCGTGGTCCAGGCCGACTTCGCCGCCAGGAAGTCCTACGACTACTATCGCCACAGTGATTTCCCCGCCTCGGTTCCCGTCGACAACGCGCTGTACTCCTCTTTGCAGTACCCGCGCGAGAAGATACTTATCACCCATGATCGCCGCCAACTGAACCGGGTCATGTCCGACTTCGTCGGCATCGTTCGCACCCAGGAGCGGCTGTCGCTGGCCCTCGAGAAAGTCAGGCAGACTAAGGAGGCGGTAGACCAGTACTATATGGCGACCCCGGCCACTTACAATATCGTCGAGCTTCGGGCTATTGCCACCGTCGCCGAACTTATAATCCGGTCGGCCATCTTGCGCAAGGAGTCGCGCGGCCTCCATTACCTCGGGGAATACCCGGAGACTTCCCCGGAGTTCGAGAAAGACACAGTCATTCCGGGCCTGGCGCACAAGGAGGTCTCCTGATGTCGCCGTCGCATGAGATGATTCTAATTCTCGATTTCGGTTCACAGTACACGCAGCTGATTGCGCGGCGCATCCGTGAGTCCCACGTCTACTGCGAAATCCTTCCGTTCAACGCCGATCTGAGCGCCTATTCCGACCGCAACGTGATCGGCTACGTTCTCTCGGGCGGCCCGTCTTCGCTGGCCGACGCCGACGCGCCCCGTCTTGAACGTTCTTTCTTTGACGTGAACCGTCCGGTTCTCGGCATTTGTTACGGTATGCAACTGGTGGTGGAAATATTCGGGGGCAAGCTGGTCAAGAGCGAGAATCGCGAGTATGGCCGGTCCTTCTTCACGGTGCGCTCGGACGGCAGGTTGCTCGAGGGCGTTTCGTCGCGGAGCCAGGTCTGGATGTCGCACGGCGACTCGATAGTCGAACTGCCCGCCGGTTTCAGCGTTATCGGGTCGACCGATTCACTGCCGACGGCCGCCATAGCTGACGAGGACAAGGGCCTGTACGGCCTTCAGTTTCACCCCGAGGTGCACCACACGGACGAGGGCGGCCGGATCATCCGTAATTTCCTGGTGGGGATTTGCGGAGCGCGCTGCGACTGGACGACCGAGTCGTTCATCGACGAGACCGTCAGGGGCATCCGTGATCGGGTCGGCGACGGGCGGGTGGTGCTCGGGGTGTCGGGCGGCGTGGATTCATCGGTGGCCGCAATGTTGCTTTCCAGGGCGATCGGGCAGCGGCTCTTCGGGATATTCGTGGACAACGGCCTGCTTCGAAAGAACGAATTCGCCGACGTAGTTGCCATGCTGCGCACGCTCGGTGTCAACCTGTATCCGGTCGACGCGGCCGATTTGTTCCTTGAGCGCCTGGCAGGAATTGAAGACCCGGAGCGCAAGCGCAAGATAATCGGCAATACGTTCATCGATGTTTTCGAGCGTGAGGCCGAGCGGATCGGCGACATCAGGTTTCTCGCCCAGGGTACGCTGTATCCCGACGTCATCGAATCGACGTCGTTCCGGGGACCGTCGGCGACCATCAAGTCGCACCACAACGTAGGCGGATTGAAGGACCGCATGGACCTCGAGTTGATCGAACCGCTGAGGGAACTGTTCAAGGACGAAGTGCGGGTGCTCGGCCGGAGCCTCGAGTTGTCGCCGCAGGTAATCGGCCGTCATCCGTTTCCCGGCCCCGGCCTGGCCGTGCGGATACTCGGCGACGTCACCCGCGAGCGGCTGGATCTTCTGCGGGAGGTCGATGCCATCTTTATCGAGGAGCTGCACCGCCACGACATTTACGACGACATCTGGCAGGCGTTTGCCGTATTGCTGCCGGTAAAGGCGGTTGGAGTAATGGGCGACGAGCGGACGTACGAGAACGTCGTGGCACTCAGGGCGGTGACGTCCGTTGACGGCATGACCGCCGATTGGGCCCGGATCGACCACGACATCATGGCCCATGTATCCAACCGGATAATCCGCTCGGTGGCCGGGGTGAATCGCGTGACGTACGACGTGTCCTCCAAACCCCCGGCGACGATTGAGTGGGAGTGAGCGACCGCGCGGCTGCCTGACCGTGTAAGCACACCGCCGCGCCTCCTCCGGCCTGGCGCTGATATCGCATGGTACCGAAGATTCTTAAGATGATCCTCTGGTTTGTTATCGCTCTCTGCGTCGCTTTTGCGGCTTTTGCCCTCTACCTGTATCTGAATCAGGGGCGGATGGTATTCTTTCCCTCAAGAACGATATCGGTCACGCCGGAAAATGTGAACCTTGCCTACGAGGACGTCTACCTTGACGTCGGTGCGGGTCACAGTATCCACGCCTGGCATTTTCCCGCCGCCGAGGGAAGAAAGACGGTGCTGTTTTGTCACGGCAACGCCGGGAACATATCGGATCGGCTCGAAACGGTGCAGATGCTCGTCGGCCTGGACGTCGGCGTCCTGCTTTTCGATTACCGCGGGTACGGGCGATCCGACGGTACGCCGAGCGAAGAGCGCATGTACGCCGATGCCACGGCGGCGTATCGCTGGCTGTGCCGTGACGGGGCCGTATCCCCGGCTGACGTTATCGTTTTCGGCCGTTCACTCGGCGGGGCTGTGGCCGTTGACCTGGCCTCCGGCGTTGAATGCGGGGGCCTCATAGTCGAATCGTCATTCACGTCGATGGCCGAGTTGGGCCGCCGCATGTATCCGTACATGCCCATTAACCTGTTGCTGCGCTTTCGATTCGACTCCCTGGCCAAGATCGGCCGGGTACGCTGTCCAATTCTGGTCACGCATTCCCCCCAGGATGAGTTGATCCCGTTTGAGATGGGGCGGCAGCTGTACGCTGCGGCCCCGGCACCAAAGCGCTTCGTAGAGTTGCAGGGCGGGCATAACGAGCACGACTACATGTCTAATTACTTGTATATAAACGGCTTGAGTGAATTCATCGGGAGTCTGTAGCCCGGTCTCACCTCTCAGTTGGAACAGTGGCGTTTGCATCAAAGCGGTTGACAAGGGGGTTCTGATCTGTTTATTTCACGGCCTACAGGGTGGGGAGCGAGCGTTCTGTTATGACAATGCTCCACAAAGACAATCTGGCCACGTATATCGAGCCCGTTAAGTCGGACCTGGATACGTTTGACCGCAAACTAAACGACTACCTTCGCGGTGATTCCCCCCTGATAACCTCCCTGGCCCGCCACCTGCTGAAGACAAAAGGCAAGCGGATCCGCCCGGTGTTCCTGTTTCTCTCGTCGCGGGCCGCAGATACGTATTCGGATTATTCAGTTGACGCCTCACTGGCCATCGAGCTGATTCATACGGCCACTTTGCTGCACGATGACGTCGTCGACGAGTCAGACATGAGACGCGGCCAGGAGACGATCAATCACAAGTGGGCCAATCTCATATCGGTGCTTCTGGGCGATTACCTGTTCGCCAAGGCCTTCCGGATAATCCTGAGCACGGACTGCAGTGAGTTGGTCAAGGCGATATCGGTAGCCACCGAGCGCGTCTCGCTGGGGGAACTTCGGCAGATTGAGGAAACCGGCAATTACTCTTTGTCGGAGGAGGAGTATCTCGAAATCATCGCCGACAAAACCGCCTCGTTGTTTGCGGTTTCGTGTGAGACAGGCCCCATTCTGACCGAGCGAAGCGGTCGCGATCGCGCGCGGTTCGCAAGGTTCGGGGAAAAAGTCGGTACCGCCTTCCAGGTCATTGACGATCTCCTCGATTACGTTGGGGACCCCCAGGTGACGGGCAAGGAGCCGGGCAACGACGTGCTGAACGGCAAGGTGACTATGCCGTTGATCCACTCGCTTAAGCAGGTCGGCGAGGCCGGCCGGCGGGAGATTGTCCGGTATCTGCGCGAAGATGCGGACGGAGACTCGTTTCACCGCGTTTATGATTTTGTGACCGAAAACGGCGGCATTGACTATGCTTATCAACGGGCCGACCAGCTCTGCCGGGAGGGGCTGGAGTCCATCTCCCCGCTGGAGCAGTCGAGATACGCTGATTCGCTGCTCGATCTCGTTCGGTACACGGTGGCGCGGACCTCATAGCGGACTGTCAGCGGATGATCGCCTCCGGGATCAAGTTCTTCAATCTTTCCCCCGGTTCCGACCCTGACGATGCATTAGAGGTATAAAGAAGCAACATGTTCGGCCTTACGGATATCTCGGTAGATTTTCTGTCGGCCAGTCCGCTGGCCGTCGGCCTGGCCCTCGTTACTCTTCTGGCCTTGTCCTTCCTTCTGTATTTCCGAACGAATCCGCCATTGCCCGTGTACCTGCGGGTTATTCTCGGTATTGTGCGCGCTGTCGCCGTGCTGGCGCTCATGGGGGCCCTTCTGGAACCGGTGATTCACTTTCGGCGCGAATACGAGCGGAAACCGCGAGTAGCCGTCCTGACGGACCGATCCGGCAGCATGGACCATGAAGAACTCGGCAAGACGCGAATGCTTCGTCTGGACTCGCTGCGATCCACGCCGGGTTTCCGACAGTTACAGGACCGCACCGACGTGCGGACGTGGTATTTCGGGGAGACGGTCGAGGCCTCGGCCGACCGGATCAACCGCGACAAGACGGCGCTGGGTGAAGCCATTCACGAACTGGCCAGCCGTGAACTGGTTGATCCGTCTGACCTGTGGCTGCTCCTGTCTGACGGCAGGTCCAACAGCGGCCGCCGCCCGATGGACGCGGCTCGCGGGCTTACGGTACCCGTGTACGCCGTAAACATGGCCGGTGACGTCGGCAGTTTTGACGTGGGCCTTACTGCGGTCGATTATAACCCGGTCATGTTTGTCGGCCGGAAAACGGAGATCGGCGTCGGCCTCGACTGGCGCGGGGCCGACAACGAGGCTTTGCAGGTACAGGTGCTGGACGATACGAAAGTCCTTGACGAGGCGCAGTATGCCCTGTCCCAGGAGGATGGACTGGGCCTGGTAACACTGGGATACGTTCCCGAACAGCCCGGACAGAAGTTGCTGCGTGTGCGCATACCGGCCCTGGAGACCGAGGAAAGCACGGGCAACAACGAACGCACGATCGCGGTGAAAATCCTGAAAAGTCGTTTAAAGATCCTTCTGGTGACCGGCAGGCCCGACTACGAGGTGGGGTTTTTGCACCGTCACCTGCTGCAATCGGACAGGTACGACGCCGACCTGGCCGTCACCGACCCGTCGGCCGGCAACCTGTCGCGGCGTTTCCCATCCCGCCAGACGGAATTGAACCGCTATGACCTGGTGGTGCTGCACGACCCTGATCCATCGGCGTTCGACGCTCATCAGGGGGTGATCAGATCGTACCTGGCGGAAAAGGGGGGTGCCGTCTGGGTGATCATGGGTGAACAGTACGCGGCGAAAAGCCCCGTCGATTGGTTCAACGAACTGCTGCCGTTTGCCCAGAGTTCGCGGCAGAGACTGCAGCGGCTGGACTTTCACGGAGAACCGGCCGAGGGTCACCTGTTTCACCCGGCGATTCGCCTCGCGGACGATCGCAGCGGCATCCGTGAGGCCTGGGCGGGCGTGCCACCTTTCAAATCACTCGTCCGCTGTGATCGCGTCGACCCGAACAGCGTGGTGCTGGCGCGGGCGGCCGGGGCGGGACTTGACGCCGAGAACCTGCCCATTCTCGGTTACCGGCGGTTCGGTCCCGGTAAGTTGATTGCATCGGCGGCCCTTCCAGTCTGGCACTGGGGGTTTGTCACTCTCGGGTTCGGTGAGGATGACAGTTACTACCGACGGTTCCTGGACGGCGTGATAAGCTGGCTGACGGTGCCGGAGGACTTCGATCCGATACGGATCGCGCCGGAAAAGGAAGTTTTCAACCGGGGCGAGGTAATCCGTTTCGCGGGCTTTGCCTTTGACCAGGGGTTTCGTCCCATTCCCGGTGTGACCGGCACCGTAAGTCTGGTCGGTCCCGGCCCGGCGGATCGGTACAGCGCCGACTTGGTCCAGATCGGAGAAGGCAGGCATGTGGCCGAGTTTACCCGCGTGCCGCCCGGCAAGTATCAGTACGAGGCTGAATTCGACAAGGGGGGACAGTTGCTCAAACGCAAGAACGGCGAGATTCTCGTGGAAGCCTTCTCACTCGAGGAATTCGACCAGCGGGGAGATCCCAACAGCCTGATGACCGTAGCGAGACTCTCGGGGGGTAACTACTATACGTACGGGCAGTTCAACCGGGCTGTGGCGGCCATAGATCCGGGGCCGATCATTGAGAGGGAAGAGGGGGAGGTGACGGTCTGGGGAAAGCTCTGGTTGCTTGCGGTTTTCGTCGGCGCGCTGGCCGTCGAATGGGTCCTGCGGAAGGTTAACCAGCTAATCTGACTTCCCGGCCGCGTTTCCGTAGGTGTCAAGTACGGAACTCAAATCGACTTTCTCATTCAAGGCGATTTTCTCATCGTGAAGCTCATCCACCAGAGCCTTTATGCGCTCTGCGCATTTCATGATCTGCTGTAAGCTCTGCTGATGCCCCGGGCTGATCTTGTCCTCGTCCATGAGTATGTATTCCACGTACCCGATGATGCCGGCCAGGGGATTATTGATGTCATGATTGAGGGTCAGGCAGCGGGCGATGTACGGCTTCAGCACCCGATAGAGCGCGATTTCTTCCTTGAGTTCGTCGCCGAGGTTTGCCTTTGACAGGGACATTTCGGGCATAGAGAACCTGCTTTCTGTGACGTCACGTCGCCGCACGTTGCCTTCACCTGATATCGGCAGAAACGGCCCGGACATTATCGGCCGGTGGCCCCGGCGCTCGGCACCGGATCAGTGAGAATGGCCTTGTTCGTTTTGAATTGGCGCTTATATTAGCGTTCATTGTTTTGAACGGACTTGGAGAAGACGATGAGAATAGCGGTCATTGGAGCGGGGCTGATGGGCAGGGCGGTGGTGTATGACCTGGCCAGGGCCGACGGTGTACAGAGCGTCGGTGTGTTTGACGTCAATGCGGATTTGGCTCGCGAGGTAGCGGAGCAATACGGAGACGGCAAGGCGACGGCCGCCCGGCTCGACGCCGGTGACATTGAAGGGGCAGTGGAGGTCCTGAGGGATTACGCGGCGGCCGTATCCTGCGTGACCTACAAACACAACGTCGATTTGACGCGTGCAGCGGTGCGGGCCGGTTGCCATCTCGTCGATCTCGGCGGCAACAACGACGTCGTTCACAGCCAGTTGGAGATGGACGGCGAGGCGGAGCAGGCAGGTGTCATTGTGATCCCCGATTGCGGTCTCGCGCCCGGAATGGTTTCGGTGATGGTGGCGGACGGAATCGCGAGACTGGACCGGACCGAATCCATCAGAATCAGGGTGGGGGGTCTGCCGCAGTCGCCCCGACCTCCGCTGAACTACCAGATCGTGTTTTCTGCGGAAGGGTTGATCAACGAGTACTGGGAGCCGTGCGTGATCCTGGAGGACGGAAAGAAGAAGACAGTGAATCCGATGACCGGCCTGGAGCTGCTCGAGTTCGACGGTATAGGCAAACTGGAGGCGTTCTTCACTTCGGGAGGCACGTCCACTCTCCCGGACACGTACGAGGGGAAGGTCAGATCTCTGGACTACAAGACTATCCGCTACCCCGGTCACTGCCAGTTGTTCAGACCGATGCTTGAAATCGGCCTGGGTTCGCGGAGGAAGGTCGAGGTTGACGGACAGACGGCGGAACCAAGAGCGGTCTTCAAAGCCGTGCTGGAGCGTACCCTCTCATCCGGCGACCTCGATATGGTCCTGGTGCGGGTGGTCGTCGAAGGGGAAAGAGACGATGCGGCTGCGACCATCGTCTATGAGATTGTCGATCGTCAGGATATGAAAACGGGTCTGACGGCCATGATGCGCACGACGGCTTTTCCGGCGGCGATCATAGCCTGGATGGCGGCGGCCGGTCAGATCACCGCTCGCGGAGTCAAACCACAGGAACTCGTCGTAAAACCGTCTCTCTTTTTCCCCCAGTTGAAGAAACGCAGTATCAAGCTGGTCATCAGAGAGTAGCCGACCTTCGGCCTCTCGTTCACCAAAGGTCGGCGGGGAAGACGACGTCGAGTTTCACGTCGCGGCCCGGACAGACGGTGATGGCCAGGGTGACGGTATCGCTGTCGGGGATATAGATGATGCTCAGGCCGTGGTTCCCCACGGGAACGCCGGTAAACCGGAAGTAACCGTGGGGGTCGGGAACGATCGCAGCCGTTGTCAGGCCCCCGGAACCGTCCGGGTAAATCAATCTGATCAGCAATGAGTCCCTGAAGATTTCGCCGGGCAGGCCCTGGTCGGCATCGGCAAGCGTGCCCTCGACCGTGTTCGCGAGCAGTTCAGTGGTGGAGCCGGTAATGACCCTGTCGATGTCCGCCCCGGAGCCGGTCGACCTGATCAGGGTGCCGGCGAACACGTACTCGCTGCCCCACCCGTCCTTCTTGAAATCATCCCCGGCAATGCCGCGTGACATGTAGGGGCCTTCCCAGGTGGCGTACAGACCGGGGTTCTGCACGAGCGCGTCCAGATTCGGCGGTAAGGCTCCGACGTCGCCGACGTACCCGAAATCGGTCCTGACACCTCCGGTGAAGACGCCCGGATTTCCGACTATAGCGTGGGTCAGCTCGTCCAGTTCCCGTTTCGTGTGTTCGTACCGGGCGGTTTGCACGGACTGGGTCAGTGTCTTTGTGGCGACCACGGCGATGATCCCCAGCACGACGATCATCACCACCATTTCGATCAACGTGAATCCCTTATGGCGAGGCCGTGTACTCATCACTGGCAGTAGTCCGCTGTAAAAGTGATAATCGAACCGTTGGAGAACTCAACGGTAAACTGTTCACCGTTCATGTCAACCCGCGGCCCGCCGCCGGGAAGACTTTGGAACGTCTCGATGCGAATCGGGATGCTGTCTCCCGGCTGGAGTACCTGTGCGCCGGTGAAAGATGCGGTATCTCCCGATCCGAGGGCGGGCGGGCCCGAACGGACGGTCTGAGTGTTCCAGATTACATTCCTGTAATACGCCGTCTGCGTGGTCCAGGTGACCCGAAGGTAACCGACGGCTATGTCTGTGGTCGACGTATTGGTGACCCAAAATCGAAGCCTGGAACAGCCCGGCGGGGACAGGGTATCGGAGCCCGGCACCAGCAGGATGCCGGCGCCGGCGGACCATAAGTCGGCAGCCAGACGGAACTCGGCAGTTGGTGAGGCGCCGGGAGGCACGGAGACAAACCGCCTGAGCGTATCATCGCCGGGTACCCATATGATCCTTACCTCATGGTTGCCGATCGGCACGGAGTCGAACGAAAAGTATCCGCCGGCGTCGGTTGTCTGAGAGCGCGTCACGGTGCCGCCCGAACCGTCAGGCAGCGTGATCCTGACGGTGACGGAATCGCGGTACGTCTGTCCCGGCGGCGTGCCGTCGAGATCGGTAACCGCCCCGCTGATGCAGTTGCGCAGAAGATCGTCGGTGGACACGGCCAGGTGGCGAACAAGGCTGCTTCCCGATCCCGCCGAAGTAATGGTAACGTCGCCGCTGTACTGGTACGGAACGCCCCAGGCGTCTTTCAGGTAGTCGTCGGCTGCCTGGGTAAATCGGGTTTCGATGTAAGGTCCCTTCCAGGTGGTATACCCCCCGGGGTTGCCCAGAAGCGCCTGGAGATTCGGCGGCAGGGCGCCGACGTCGCCGACGTAGCCGAAGTCGAAACGCACGCCGTGGTTGCTAAGTTCGGGATTGCCTACCGAGGCTCGCGCCAGGGCGTCCATCTCCCGCCGCGTTTCCTCCATACGCGCCGTCGCAGTGATACGCCGGCCGCCGCGCATCGCGACCGTGAGCAGAATGCCCACGATTATGATCGCCAGGACAACGTCTATCATCGTGAAGCCGAGTTGGCCGGCCCTGAACGTCATCGTTGAATTGTGCCGTCGCCGCATGATTAACCTGCTGTGCCTATTCATACTCAACCACCAGCCAGACCTGCGTGCAGGCGACAAACGCCGAGGAGTTTACCGACCGCATTCTGATCCCGCACTGGACCTGGCGGACGTCAGCCCACGTCCACGTGTCGCCGGTGGCCGGGTTGCTCGCCCATGTCCAGTTGTAATCGGTATAGAACCGGGCCACGGATGTCTGGTTACCGGCGTAGTCGGCACCGCCGGTGTGTATGACCAGCCGGGCAAAGGCGGACGAAGGGCGGCTTCGTCTCATGCGGGCATACACGGTCAGCCCGGTGATGGTACAGGTGGTGTCGGCCGGATCGTCGACGTTGTACGTATCCGAGAGATATGAATTGCCGATGGTGCGCACGGTTGTGGCATCACCGTCGGTTGTCACGTCGTCGACACACTGCCAGTTGGCGGCGCAGCCGGACCGGAGCAATTCGGTGCTGCTTCCGGAAGTATTGGGCCGCAGCGTGTCGGCTCCGCTTCCGCCGCAGCCCCCTCCGGGGCCGCCTGATGAAAAGTGAGCAGACGCAAAGCGGTACTGCAGCACCGGCTTGTTCCGATGTCGCGGCAGAACGGTCAATGGGCGTGCCAGGGTATCAGCGGCCGGCTGGTAAATCAGTCTTAGCGGGTGCCTGCCGGCCGGAAGGGAATCGAGGATGAATGCTCCGGTGGCATCGGGATGGCATAATTTGGTGATGACACTGCCGGCACCGTCGGGAACGGTCACGACGACGTCCACGGAATCGGCATACTGGCTGCCGGGGACCGAATCGTTGGCATCACGAATGTCACCCCTGACGGTGTTGAGCAGGTAATCACTTTGGGCATCGGCTATCTTTAGAGTGATTACCCGGCTGCCTCCCGTTGAGACAATCGTTATGCCGCCGCCGTAGGTGTAGGGTCGCCCCCACTCGTCGATCCGGAACCCGCTGGTGTCTTCGAGGAGTCCGGGGGGCAGGTAGGGTCCTTTCCACGTTGATAAGCCGCCGGAATTGCGGTAAAGCGCGTCCAGGTCGGCGGGAAAGGCTCCAACGTCGCCGACGTAGCCGAAATCGGCGCGCCGGCCGCTTTGCATGATGGAGGGATCTCCGACGATGGATCGCGCGAGCACGTCCATCTCACGCTCGGTCCTGGCCCGACGGGCGTCCTCAATGGCTACGTTGAGCGACTGCATGGCCACCGAGGCCAGGAGGCCTACGATGATGACTACGGCCAGCAGTTCGATCAGGCTGAAACCCGCGTTGCCGCCGGGCCGGTCATTGGCTGCCGGAGAAACGAAGAGGATGTGTCTGCGCTTGTTCATACCTTACCAGTAGTTGTCGCCGTACGCGAGTTCCGCGAAATAATCCTGGCCCGGGGCAAGGCTGATGTCCCGACGCAGAGTATCTGCGGTCGGCGTAAACACCACGATCAGCGGGTGGATGCCGATCGGCACGGAGTCGAAGGCAACAGAACCGTCCGGGTCCACAGACAGGATACGGGAAGAGAGAGCGCCGGCGCCATCCGGACAAACGAGCACGCATCGGATGGAATCCCGGTATGCGTTCCCCGGCGGGGTGTGATCGAGATCGGTGATTGAACACAGCACGCGGTTAAACAGCAGGTCGTCGACCGAATTGGCGAGCTGCCGGGTCAGGGTGGTGCCGCCGCCGGACGAGATGATCGCCAGGCCGGTGTAGCTGTATGGTTTTCCCCAGGCGTCGGTTTTGAAGTTGTCGGCCGAGCCGCCCAACGTGAAATCGCGTTGGATGTACGGGCCGTTCCACGTGGTGTAACTGCCCGGGTTGGACGCCAGTGCGTCCAGGTCAGGGGGGAGCGCGCCCACGTCCCCGACGTACCCGTAATCGGTCCGTGCCCCGTTGGATAACAACTCCGGATTGCCGACGACGGCGTCGGCCAGCCCACTGAGGCTCTTCCTGGTCTGCTCCATGCGTGCCGTGTCGGTGACCGTACCGAGCGACTTCAGGGCTATCGTGACCATCACGGCGATGATTATCAGAGCCGCAATAAGTTCGATGAGCGAATAGCCGTTGTCTTTCTGAAGAGCGGGCATACCTCTGCCTCTACCCGGACGGGTCCGTTTACCATTGTATCGGCAGATCCGGAGGTATCTTCGGCGGGCCGGTGGTTACCGCCGGCCAAGGTCGCCGTTTTGCAGCCTGCAGGGCCTGAGAGCCGGGTTCACGGGGCGTTTTCGGCCGGCTGGTCGTGTTTGGGGGGTATTCTGACAACCAGATCCTGAGTGACGCGGCACTGGCAGGCCAGGCGGGAGGTCTCGGTCAGATTCTCTGCCTCGTCGAGCATGTCTTCCTCGTCCTCTGACGGCGGATCAAGCGTCTCGTAGCCTTTTTCGACGATGATATGGCAGGTGGCGCAAGCGCAGTTGCCCCCGCAATTGTGGTCTATTCGTACGTTGTTATCCAGCGCCGCGTCAAGAACGGTGGTGCCGCTCTCGACCTCAACTTCGGCCCCGGTCGGAAGGAACAACATCTTCGGCATCGGTCGCGCCCCTCGGCAGATCATCGAAAACGGGGAGTAAGGTAACCCGGCGCCGGCGTGGAAATCAAGTCATTTTGCCTGTCTGACGGTACGTTACGGTGGAACAAGATTGTGGCCGTTTGGTTCGGTTTTTCCGGCTGACGGTCAGGTGGAGAGAAAACAGGAGTAATTTTATCGGATTGCTGGTCTGCCGGCATATCGGGAGGGGCAATGTCAGAAAAAGCGGTCGGCGGGAGAGATTTTTGTGGACTATTGGCATCTTTATTGGTATTATCCGTTGTCATAGTGGAAGACCGGGTGGATATTTCCATTTTCGCCCATGGATCAACCACAAGGAGATGAGGATACGAGGGAAGTACAATGCAGTTGTCACGAAAAGCCGACTACGCCCTGAGAGCCATTCGCTATCTTTCCAACCAACCCAAGGGGAAGTTGGGATCGATTAACGCGGTAGCTCAGGCTGAAAAAGTCCCGCGCGAGTTTCTTGCCAAAATCCTCAAGGACCTGACCCGTAGTGGCGTCCTGTTGTCATTTCAGGGAGTGACAGGCGGTTACCGGCTGGCCCGTATGCCCAAAGAGATTTCGTTTCTGGACGTGATCGAAGCCATTGAAGGTCCCCTGCACATCAACATCTGCACGGAAGAAGGATCCAACTGCGGGTGTGACCGGGCCGAGGATTGCAACATGCGGGAGTTCTGGGTCACGCAGGAGCAGATGTTCAAGCGGGCGTTGAGCAAACAACACTTCGGCAGGTACCGACTCAGACAGAAACCCGCCCGGAAATCAGGTCGGAGAGGGTAGCCGGCCCGGCCGGAATTCGATCAGAGACTCCACCAGTTCAGTCAGACGGTCCGGAGCGCGGCGGCTTGGCGTCGTGTTTCGGCGAGTCGTGGGTATGTGCCGGACCGGGTCGGGGTCAGGCCCGTGCGCGGGGTTGTATAATTACTCCCGTGCTGTTATATTGCGGCTGGATGGAAGTCCCACGGCGCATCGTGCGCGCAAGGCTGTGAGCCGGGCGAGGCCGTAAGCCCTTTCACGGGGTGGCCGACTGGTTTCCGGCGGCAGTGCCGCTTGCGGCGAACGCGCTCGAGACATGGGACGGGTCACAAGGAGCAGGTAGATGACAGATTTCCAGGACGAAAAGTACCGGGTGAAGGTCGGGCTGGCCGAAATGCTCAAGGGAGGTGTCATCATGGATGTCACGTCTTCCGAGCAGGCGGAGATTGCCGCCCAGGCCGGCGCCGCTGCGGTGATGGCGCTCGAACGCGTACCGGCGGATATCCGGGCCGAGGGCGGTGTCGCGCGCATGGCCGACCTGGAAGTGATCGAGAAGATCAAGCGTGCGGTGACAATCCCGGTGATGGCCAAATGCCGGATCGGTCACTTTATCGAAGCGCGCGCGCTCGAAGTGTTGGAGATAGACTTTATCGATGAATCCGAAGTTCTCACGCCGGCTGACAACAAGTACCACATCGACAAATGGCCGTTCCGGGTACCGTTTGTTTGCGGCTGCCGCAACCTCGGAGAGGCGCTCAGGCGTTTAGCCGAAGGTGCCGCCATGATCCGCACCAAGGGCGAGGCCGGCACGGGGGATGTGTCGCACGCAGTGAAGCATCTGCGCGAAATCAACTCCGCCATGAAGGCGCTGACCGTGATGTCCAACGAAGAGCTCTACGGCGCGGCCAAAGAGCACCGGGTTCCGCTTGATCTGATACGGGTGGTGGCCAAGACCGGCAAGCTGCCGGTGCCGAATTTCGCCGCCGGCGGGATCGCGACTCCGGCCGATGCCGCGCTGTGCATGCACCTGGGAGCCGAGGCGGTGTTTGTCGGGTCGGGGATTTTCAAATCATCCAATCCCGAGAAGAGGGCCAGGGCCATTGTCAGTGCCACCGCCCACTGGGAGAACTACGAGATCATTGCTCAAAGCTCGCACGGACTGGGCGAACCGATGAAAGGGATCGCCGCTGATTCAATCCCGGAAGGGCAGCAGTTGCAGACGCGGTGACAAACAGTCTGCATAACGATCAGTTGACGACAGGCCGGAGACGGCCTGTCTTTTTTGTTTGAGTGCTTCGCTCGCAAACTCCGCTACTTCGCCTGAGCAGACGCGTAACGGAAGTAGGGGTCATCATTGGGTACGTGTTATAATGTGTTGTCAGGCAGACAAGCGTTGATTATAGTGTAGTATAGAATTGCGGGCATAGGGGGTCGTATTGGCTGAATCGGCAAGATACTGGCGGAAACCGCGGCCGCCCCATTCACGGGTAAAAAGCGAGATTGTCACGGCTTACTTCGTTGCATGGGCTGGCGTACTTAACCAGAGTAGCGAAAAGCTTGTCTATTTGGACCTATATGCTGGTCGGGGGCAGTACTGGACCGGCGAAATCTCCACGCCCCTAATGGTTCTTCGCCGTGCCGCGGAACTCCCGTTCTTAAGAGATAAGCTGTTGGCCATATTCAACGATGTCAAGCCGCTGAATTGCAGTCATCTCCGAAAACTGATTGATGACGAGAATTTCAATGTTAAGTTTAGAAATGCGCCCATTGTACTTCAGCGTGAGGTTGACGAGCCGCTGGCTCGGGTCTTGGGGACTAAGAAAAAGCCCCCTACGTTCTGTTTTATTGATCCATATGGTTACAAAGGTGTGTCGATGCAGTTAATAGAGTCAGTGGTTAAGGACTTTGCTTGCGAATGCTTGGTGTTTTTCCATACAAGTGGCATAAATCGCAACATGGACAGACCTGATTGCAGGCCAGACTTTGTGAGATTATTCGGGGAGGCGCGGTACAAGCGGCTATTGGGTCAATCTGCCGCCAGAGCACGTGATCGCGAACACTGCATCCTTGATGCCTTTGCAGAGACAGCCAGAGAAGCTGGGGCTCGATATGTGCTGCCGATGCAATTCAACTTCAAGAGGACTAGGCGAATTAGTCATCACTTGGTTTTTCTCACTAAGCACCCACTAGGTTTCAGCATCATGAAGTATGTGATGGCAAAGCACTCTAGCAAAACTGACGAGGGCATCCCTTGGTACGGTGGCAGGGTTTCCTATGTCTATATCGAGGGTTACGAGGGTTGTGCGAAGCAACTGAGCTTTGGCATAGACGGCCCCATGGCAGAGCTCAAGGACTTGCTACGGAAAGAGTTTGGCGGCAGGTGGCTGAGGGTCAGAGATGTGATAGACAGCTGTGATAAGAAGCAGTATCTTTATACGTCACAGAATATCAAGTCTGCGTTGAGCGAACTCGAGAAGGACGGGCGACTCCACGTTCGCGTGCCGCCTGCGCGCCGTCGGCGAAAAGGCACATTCGCAGATGAGCTATGGATCAGAATATCTTGAGATCACAGCGCAGTGAAGAAGTCAGCGATTGAGTGGACCCATTCGACCTGGAACCCGGTCACCGGCTGTAGCGCGGTAAGCGCCGGGTGCCAGCACTGTTATGCGGCGCGAATGGCCAGGCGGCTGCAAGCCATGGGAGTGCATAAATACCGGGACGGGTTCAAGGTGACGCTCCACCCCGATGTACTCGAGGTGCCGCTGGGCTGGAAGAAGCCGCAGGTGATATTCGTCAACTCGATGAGCGACCTGTTCCACGAACAAATCCCCTTTGAATTCCAGGCCCGGACGTTCGACGTGATGGCGCGGGCTTCGCAGCACATATTCCAGGTGCTGACCAAGCGTTCCCGACAGCTTGTCCGGCTCCACGCGCGGCTGCCGTGGCCTTCAAACGTCTGGATGGGCGTTACGGTCGAGCATGAGCGGTATCAGTATCGTATTGACGACCTTCGGAAGACACCGGCGGCGATCAAGTATCTTTCACTCGAACCGCTGCTTGGGCCTCTTGTGCGACTTGATCTTACCGGCATCGACTGGGTGATTGTGGGCGGTGAATCCGGCCCGGGAGCCAGACCCATGGAGAAAGAATGGGTTCTCGATATCCAGCACCAGTGTCGGGAACAGGGGGCCGCTTTCTTCTTCAAGCAGTGGGGCGGTGTGAACCGGCGCCGTACCGGGCGTCGGCTTAACGGCCGGACCTACGACGAGATGCCGTTGGCTCGGTCACTATTCTGACCGCTCAGAACTTTCATCCATGCCGTACTGTAACTATATTCCGGCACCGGCCGTGCGTGGGCGTGTTTAACTAAGATGATGGAAAGATTCGATCAACTACAGGTGGGCGTACTGGCTCTACAGGGGGATTACGGCCTTCACCTGCGGCAGCTCCAGGGGTTGGGAGCGCCCGGCCGGTTGGTCAGGCTCCCGGCTGACCTCGAGGGGCTTGACGCGCTGATACTTCCCGGCGGCGAGTCCACTACAATGGAGGTGCTGATCGACCGGTTCGGCCTGCGGCAACCGCTTACGGCTTTCGCGCGTACGCGGCCGATTTACGGTACCTGCGCGGGCATGATCCTGCTGGCCGGGGGCATCGAAGACAACCGGGCCGGAATCAAGCCGCTGGGGCTGATCGATATCGATGTAGTCCGCAACGGGTACGGCCGGCAGGTGTTCTCTTTTGAAGAAACGTTGAGCATGGCCCTGAGTGACGGTCCCGAACCGGTCCGGGCGGCGTTTATTCGAGCGCCGAAAGTTACGCGCACCGGGCCCTCGGTGCAGACCCTGTCGGTGTATCGCGACTCGCCCGTGCTGGTGCGGAGCAGCAACATACTGGCGGCGTCATTTCACGCCGAACTGGACGGCAGCGCCAACCTGCTGCGGTATTTTCTCACGAAGTTCCTGTCGGATACCGGCCGTCCGGACGTATAGCTTAGGCAGTAACATGGTCGACCATGCGGGTCGACCGCGTGATACTCCGGGTATCACAAATCGAGACCGGAAGGCAAGATGATAAAAAAGATCATACTGGCTCGCAGTTACGGGTTTTGCATGGGCGTGAAGCGGGCCATAACCGTTGCCGAGGATACGGCGCGTGACGCGGACGGGCGCGTCACGATCCTGAACGAGATCGTGCACAACGAAGCGGTCGTGGAGCGGTTTCGCGATGAGGGCGTTGGTCAGGTGTTCTGTGTAGACGACGTGGAAGACGGCACGCTGATAATATCGGCGCACGGCGCCGCACCGGCGGTGATCGGTCAGGCCCGGGGAAGCGGATTGACAGTCGTCGACGCCACCTGCCCGCTGGTCTCCCGGATCTACGATATTATCAAGCAAGTGGTGGCCAACGGGTACTATATCATCCACTTCGGGGATCCCAACCACGATGAAACCAAGGGGGTAGTAGGGCACGCCCCGGACCGGATTGTGGTGCTGTCTGACGCCGGACAATTGGACTCGATGCCCGCGTGGCCCGACCGGAAGCTGGCGCTGACCATTCAATCGACCTCGAACATGGATGAGGCCATGGAATTCCAGAGGCTGGCCAGACGGAAGTGGCCGCAGCTTGAAGTCTTTGACACGATCTGCAATGCCACCCACCAGCGGCAGTCGGCGATTGTCGATCTGGCGCCAAACGTGGACATGATTTTCGTCGTAGGTTCGAGGACATCGGCCAACTCCAAGCGGCTGGCCTCAATCGCCGGCGCCCTGTGCGGCCGGGGAATCCTCATCGGGTCGGCCGAGGAAATCGACCGGGAATGGTTTACGGCCGATGAAAGCGTGGAAACGATCGGTATTTCGGCGGGGGCATCGACACCGGATTTCCTTGTCAGGGAGGTCATTGATAAGCTGGTCTGGCTTTCAGGCGGCAGTGCCGAGGTGGTGCGACAGGAGCGCCGCAGAGGGCGGGCGGAAGCACGCCCGACCGGGGATGAAGACTGATCGATTGAGATATCGGCGGGCCGTAACGACAGTCTGCAGGTCCGTCGGGCAGTCCGGCCTGAGGCCAGAATTGTGTTGAGTTTCCCGCCGAATGTGTTATCTTAGCAATGTCGGTCTTGTCCGGTTCCAGGAACCGGTTCAGGAGACGGGCATTGTTCTTCAGGGGATTTCGACCCGCCACTTCATTGTCTGATCCCGGAGGCCCAGCCGAAGTGTTGCATGGAAGATGACAGCGGTTGAGTTCCGGCGACAGTGCGATGGTGGAAAACGGCCCCGCAAATGAGACAGTAGTCGCGACGCTTGGCGTCGCTGCTCGGTGAGCAGCTGGGAGTCGGCAGGCATGTTTGATAGAATCCACGCATACCTATCCGAGATAACGCCGGAGCGCCCGCCGGTGTTGCGCGAGATGGAGCAGCGGGCGGCCGAGGACGGGTTTCCGATTGTCGGCCCGCTGGTCGGGCGTTTCCTGTACCAGATGGTATTGGTGATCAAGGCGCGTCGCATACTGGAACTGGGCTCCGGTTTTGGGTATTCGGCCTGCTGGTTCTCGCTGGCCGCCAGGAGCAAGGGAGAGATCACGTTGACCGATCTGGACGCGGCAAACAAGCGGCTGGCTTTCAGCTATTTCAAGCAGGCCGGCCTTCAGAGCCATTTCGATTTCAGGGTCGGCAACGCGCTCAACATCGCCAGACGTCTCAGCGGGCAGTATGATATTTTGTTGAACGACATTAACAAAGAGGACTATCCGAAAACGCTGGATCTGGCCGCTCGGCTTTTGCGCCGCGGAGGGCTGTTCATAACGGACAATATGATCTGGTCGGGACGCGTGTTAGCTGCGAACCCGGACAAGGCCAGCCGGGCCATTGTCGAGTTCACGCGAAGCCTGTATCAGGACGGCCGGTTCTTTACGACTGTTTTGCCCATCAGGGATGGTCTGGGCGTGGCGGTCCGGCTCTGAAGACAGCAGGAACTTTTCCGAACTGAGCGCGTAGGCATTATGGAAGCAGAGACTGTTAAGATGCCGCCGGCTTTTTCCGATATATTATTCGGGGGACGTTCCTGGCAAAGTCGCTCTCGAAGAGGTGGTCTCCGGCGACAGCGTACAGGATGGCGGCACCTTCCGGGAGGTTAGACCCTAAATAGTGACCGGGGCTCGGTTCGAGCCCGTCCGGCAATCACTTGGACTCGGTCGGATCTCCGGAACTTTGAGCGCAGTTTTATGTTGACAATTTGAGTGCTCAGACGTTTATATGTTGGCTCACGATACTAGCTGTGAAGACTCGATCTAGTGCGTGTTCCAAGCGTGATGTTCCCGTGGGCGGGAATAATCATCGATATCACCTTAATACCTGGTAATTCTCTGCGTTCGCGTTCAGCGGCGCGGATCTTGGTCTGTCAGCAGGAGGTTGTATGGCTCCTAAGCGAGCGCAGTTCCTCACCTATGGGGATGACGAGCGGTGCCATGACGCCCGCAAGTTCATAGAAGACGCCGGCGTCATGTTGGACGTTCGTGATATTGCGGAAAATCCTTTGTCAGTGTACGAGTTAGACGGTCTGCTTGGTTACTGGGATATATCGCATTTTCTGAATCGTATGTCCGAGGCGTACAGCAAGTACGGTCTGGACAAGAAACTCCCGGGCAGGGATGAGCTTCTCGATCTGATCGCGAAAGACCATACGTTGCTTCGGAGACCCATTGTCAGGAGCGGTCGCCTGATGACGGTGGGGTACGACCGGAGAAAGATATCCGAAATGTTCCGGATTAACCAGAATGGTGACCGGAATGTCGATGTGCCGCGGCGCCGCAATCGCAACGCGCGCGTTGAACAGTTCAGTACCGCTAAATAACCACCTTACACGTCCCTGAGGACTTTGCAATTCCGCCGGGGTTACCTATATTTGCGGTTAAAGCAACCGGGAGGTAACTGGCATGGATGTGGAACGCGAAGTTCTCGAGACCGATATCCTTATCGTCGGAGCCGGACCGGCGGGACTGTCGACGGCCTACAGGCTGGCCCAGTTGGTAGCCGCTGACGACAGCATTGAAACGCCGGAAATCATGGTGGTGGAGAAAGGCTCCTACGTTGGAGCGCATTCGCTGTCCGGGGCCGTGATGGATCCCCGCGGGCTGGCGGAGCTCATACCCGACTTCAAAGAGAGAGGCGCTCCCCTTGAGGCGGAAGTAAGCGGCGATGCCTTCTATCTCCTGACGGAAAAACGCGGTTTCAAATCACCCTTCCTGCCTCCAGCCCTGAAGAACACGGGCAAGTACGTTATATCCTTGAACAAGCTGACCGGTTGGATGGCCCAGCAGGTTGAAGAACTGGGCATCGACATTTTCACCGGTCTCTCGGCCTATGATCTCCTGGTGGAGGACGGCCGCGTTACCGGCGTGCAGACGGCGGACCTGGGCCTTGACAAGGACGGTACGCCGAAGTCGAACTTCGAACCCGGCTCGCTGATCAAGGCGAAAGTGACCGTGCTCTGTGAGGGAGTGCGCGGGTCTCTGGCCAGGTATGCGTGCGAGAAGATCCCGGAGTTGACGGCAGATTCGCTGCCGCAATCGTATCTGACCGGGGTCAAGGAAGTCTGGGAGGTGCCGCCCGGACGTATCAAGGCGGGCCGGGTAATCCACACCATCGGCTGGCCGCAGCCCGGCCATGAGTACGGCGGCGGATGGGTGTACGGGATGTCGGACACTATGGTGTCCGTCGGATATGCCGTGGCCCTGGATTCTCCCGATTCGACCAACGATCCGCATATGAAGTTCCAGCGTTACAAAACGCACCCGTTATTGCGCGGAATTCTCGGTGGCGGCCGGATGCTGCACTACGGGGCCAAGACGGTACCTGTTGCCGGGTACTATTCAATCCCCAGGGTTTACCACGATGGTCTTCTGCTGTGCGGTGATTCGGCGGGGATGCTCGACGCAAGTAAGCTCAAGGGCGTGCATATCGCCATCAAGGCCGGCATCATGGCGGCCGAGACGCTCCTTGACGCCGTCAGGGCAAAGGACTTTTCGTCGGCGACTCTCAAGACGTATGCCGAACGGTTCGAAGGGAGCTGGGCAAGGAAGGAACTGTTCCGCAGCAGGAATTTCCATGCCGGGTTCAAGGGCGGCCTGTGGGCCGGCATGTTCCACACCGGGATGCAGATGTTCAGCGGCGGCCGTGGGCTGTTCAATCGACGCGTCAACCGGCACGACTACGAGCACATGCTCAAAATCGGCATGTACGGGAGACGGTTCGGGCGGGAGCCGCAGAAAACGCAAGTGAAGTTTGACAACGCCTACCTGTTCGATAAAGTAACCGACGTGTACAAGTCGGGCACCAAGCACGAGGAGCACCAGCCCTCGCACCTGGTCATTTCCGATCCGGATATATGCAGTGACCGTTGCAGCGAGGAGTACGGCAACCCGTGCCAGCACTTCTGCCCCTCACAGGTCTACGAGATGGTGGACGACGAGGCTCGGGAGGGCAGGCTGAAGCTGCAACTGACTCCCTCCAACTGCGTGCACTGCAAGACGTGCGATATCGCCGATCCGTATCAGGTTATTCGATGGGTTACGCCGCAGGGAGGCGAGGGACCCAACTACACCAACTGCTGATCCGGTTCCGAGTGTTCTGCCGTGGCTGCGGCTATGGCGTCACCGGCCCGGGCCCCGGGGGGCGGTCCCGGAATGCGCTTCGGGACGGCGCCCCGTTTTTCCGAACAGTTTCGCGCCGGCTACGTATCAAGTGACAGGACTCTCTATCCATCAGGATGACGGTGTATGCTGGTAAAGATCGTGGCGGCACAGGCCCGTATGGGTCAATCTCTCACACTTGAAGAGAAGATCTACATTTTCAAGCAGCGCCCGGACTTCGTGTGCCTGCCCGAATACTATCTGCTTGACGAGAGCGTGAGGGACTACCACCGGGCGGCCCTGCGCAAAACCGAGTTCCTGCAGGATATGGAAACGCTGTCCGACCAATTGTCGACCTGCCTGGTCGGCGGTACGGTGGTCGAAGCAGAAGATGATCGACTGTACAACAGTTGTTTCGTTTTCAACCGCGGTCTGGTGATCGGCCGTTACCGCAAGCGGTTCCCGGTGCCGGGAGAGGTAAGGAAGGGAATCGCCGCCGGATCCGAGAAGCTGGTGGTGGATGTCGAGGGGGTGAGAATCGGCGTGCTGATCTGCGGCGACGTTTTTAACCCCGCGCTGTATTCGGAACTGGGCCGGGAAAACGTCGACCTTGTTTTTGTTCCCACGACGTCGCCCTTTCGTCCGGCCGATTCTCGGTCCAGGAAAGTGTTCCGGGATTGGAAGTACTTTGTCTGTGGCGCCGTGTCGGCCGGGGCTTATGTTGTCAAGGTGTGCGGTGTCGGGGCCATCTTCGAGACGCCGTTGCAGGGGCGCTCGCTGATCGCCGCGCCGTGGGGAATAATCACCGGCACTGACTTCGCGGCCGAGACGGAAAGACGTATCCTGAGCGTGACGCTCGATCTCGCCGAGCTGCGTGAGTTTCGTACCAAGCTCCGGGCGCGGCAGGAGCGAAAGGCCATATCATCGAGGGTTCCGCCGAGCGGTCCGGACGGCTGAGGGCCAGGCCGGACGCGGGGTTGGAAGGGCGGCACGGGCCGGCGCGGCGCTACGAAAAACTCCCGCCGGAGCGGGAGTCTGAGCGCGTTCGTACGTTCGGAGGCTACTGGGCAGCGGTCCCGGCCAGTTGGCGCTGGCGTTCCACGTTGTTCTCGATTTCAGCGTTGTTAACGAGGTCGTTAAACCAGCGGCCGTAAAGCGCCTGCTGTTTCGACTGAAGGAGCTCCGTGAAAATGGAGTCCCGTATTTCGTTAAAGACGCTCAGGTCGGCCGGGGTTCGTTCGATCAGAGAGAAAACCACCGTGCCGCTGCCATGGTCAACGGGAGGGGAAATCTGCCCGGGAGCGGTCAGGGAGAAGGCGGCCCCGATGGCCTTGGGATCACGTCCCAGGCCAGTGACGAAGTCGTTCCGCGCGAACGGCTCCGGTGTGTCTACCTCCTCATCGTGTCTTCTTGCCGCCTGTTCAAAATCGGTTCCCTGCTGGAGGTCGGCGTAGATTACTGCGGCTGAATCGTGGCTGAGCCCGGCGATGGTCATGCGGCTCAGATCCTGGCGCACTCGGATCTTGACTTCATCGTACTCGCCGGGGCCCTTGGGAATCCTGCGCGCGGCTCGTAAGACGAAATACGCCGCTTCGTTCTCAAAGATGTCTGAGACGGCGCCTGCCTCACTCTCGAACGCGAACCCGTTTGCCTCGGGGGACATGCCGATGTGCTGAATCGAGCGGTTTCGGTAGAAGGGGCTGGTCGTGAGCACCTTCACGCTGGTATCGCGGGCGGCTTCGTCAAATCCGGAGGCCGTGGCCACGCTTTGGAAATCGGCTACCTGCCGGTAAGCGGCATCCAGGGTTGACTGGGACGGTTTGGTCTCGATCAGGATATGCGAGACGTGGGCCGACGTGACCTTCTCCGGCTCAGTCTTGCCGGGAAGAATCTTATTGTCCTGTCGATACCCGTGGTGCAGGACGACGTGCCATCCAAACCGCGTGGCGAACGGTTCGGACAGGTCACCGTCCTGCAGGCTGAAGGCGACGGAATCGAAGGCGCCTACCATCCGGCCCGGTTCAAACCAGCCGAGGTCGCCGCCGTTGGGGGCGGAACCGGCATCCTCCGAGTACCTTCTCGCCAGCTCGGCGAAGTCAGCGCCGGCCATGACGGAGTCGTAGAACTCCTGAGCCCGGCCGTGTGAGATCTCCCAGTCGGCCGCAGTCGGCCGTTTCTCCGCCATGACGATGTCCAGCACGGCGCGTTCGTCCAGGACATAGTCCTGCTTGTGTTCCTCGTAGTAGGCCAGCAGGGCTTCGTCGGTCAGGGTGGGTGCGGGTTGTGTAAATCGGACGTAGCTGACGTTGATCATCCTGATTTTGATCTTTTCCTCGGTGTCCAGGAAAGCCTGCCTGATTTCGTTTTCGGTGATGTTGGCAGCCTCGATAATGCGTTGCTGCATCTTCAGTTTTCTCAGATCAAGGCGCACCTGCGGTTCCATGGACGACCAGAACGGCGCCCACTGCGGATCGGCCATGGCGTTGACGTATTTCTGGTAGTCGAACTGGTCCTCGGTGAGAAAGCGCGGATACTGACGCAGATACGGCGGCGGAGAAAGGCGCAGAAACAGGTACACGTCGTCCTCGGTGACGGCAATGTTGTATTTAGCTGCTTCCTGTAGCAGCAGGCGATCCTGCAGTACCTGCTGCCAGGCTGATTTCTCGAGCTCAATGATCTTTTCTTCGGACAGTTCGTCCTCGGTTTCCCGGCTGGCTTCCTGGTACAGGTTGCTGTAGACGGACTGGAAGGCGTCCCAGGTTACTTTCTCGCCGTTGATAAGACCGGCGTACCTGGCGGTCTGGAATTGCCGCTGGCCGGTGATGTCGAGCCCCCACTGGAGAACGATCATGGCGACAAAGAACACGAGTACGATAATGATAATAGGCAGGATCATCTTGCGAAGGGCATCAAACATTCGTCATCGCTCCTGACATGTGCTTTCGAGGCTGTGTGTCATCATGACTCAACTGTTGTTTCGGTCTTCAGATAGCTGTCAAATATAACAAAAAGCCCGTGCCAGGCAATACCCGTTGCTACCGAATTTGCGCAAAAAAGCCTGTTTTTCGGACATAAACCAGCATAACTTCGGTACAATGTTTGTGCCGACACCGGCGGTGTTTCTATGAGAAAGATATCGACCTTTTCCGCCTCATTGTTAGTGTTTGTAATGTACTGCATGGCAACCGGTTATGCCCAGCAATCGGCGTGGCCGCTCAGGCAGAAGGCCGATCTGTCGTCGGGTTTCGGCGATTTTCGGGAGGGCCGTTTCCATGCCGGTGTTGACATCCGCACGAGCGGCCGTATCGGGCGACGATTCTTTTCACCGCTTGACGGTTACGTCTGGCGCGTCAAAACGTCGTATACCGGTTACGGCAAGGGCCTGTACATCATGGGGGACGACGGCCATATCTATGTCTTCGGCCATCTGAGCACGTTCGCCAAAGCGATCGACCGCCCGGTAAAGCTGGCCCAGGTCGCTGCTGAACGGTACTACGTGGACCTGTATTTCCCGGAGGATTCCATTCGCGTGGCGAAAGGTCAGGAGCTGGGCTTGACCGGACAGACCGGGGTTGGAGCGCCGCACCTGCATTTCGAGAAGCGGACCGGCGACAATTACCCGCTCAACCCGCTGGTTCACGGGCACGACGTTCAGGACAAGCTGCGCCCGGTGCTGTCGCGAATCGGCTTTGCCATGGCTGATCAGGAGTCGCTGTTTTCCGACGGCAGTCGGAGGGTCATAGTCGACGTGCGGCCGGCTGACAACCCGGGAGAGTACCGCCTCGACTCGGTCCTGTACTTCAATCGGCCTTTCGGACTGCTGGTCGACGGTTTTGACCTGATGCGTGACGGCGGCATGCGCCAGGCGATCTATCGGCTGACGGCCTACGTCGACGATAACCCTGTTTTCGAGGCCGTGTTCGACACGCTCGACTTCGAAACGGGCACTTCCGTCGGTCTCGAGTATGACTACGCGCTGGCGATTCAGGATGAAGCATCGGTACGGCGGCTATACCGTCGGCCGGGGAACGAATTTGTGCGCAGCCGGGGACTGAACGGGTATGACGGGGTGGTGGGGCTGGACCCGGCGTTCCGGTTCGGTCGACATCGCGGACGAATCACGGCCGAGGATTGTTGCGGCAACACGAGCGAATTGTCGTTCGAGTTTGTCTGGGGGCCGGCTTCCGACCTGTTCACGCTCGATACGATGAGATCGGACAGCACGCACCGGTGGGACTTCTACTTCACCCCCGTGGACGGTTATAAGGATCTTCAGATCGATTCCCTTTTTGTTCTATTGAATGCCGGTGACAGCTGGACGTCCACGCCGAGCGTCAGGATCGTGCCGCTTGAGGACGACCGCTTGCTTCTGGAGGCGACGGCCATGTTTATTGTCCCGGCGACTCTCCGCCTGAACGCCGTCTCGCGTTACGGCTGCGTCATTGCCGACGAACCGTTCAACGGCATCATCAAGAAAGTGGGCAAGGAGGCTGAGATGGATTACTCCATTGTCGAGGACGGCCTGATCGTTACGGTGACGTCGAATTCCGGCCGGTCAAGCGAGGCGCACCTGGCTTTCTACTACCGGGACAGCCTGCTGGGCCGTGAGTTCCCGACACGGTTCTTCACGATGAGAAAGCACTGCTTCTTCGTGCCCCCGAGGCCGGAGTACCGAATGGTAGACCGGATCGACCTTGTCTGGTCAAACGACACGACGTGGCGACCTGTGCTGTCGGTCGACGTGTGGCTGGCCGCGGTCGGTTTCGACGAACAGCAGACGGTGACGTTCGATTCCGTGCTCAGCGTGTATATTGGCCGGAAAAACGTTTTCACTCCCCAGTACATCGGGCTGACCAGTCAAGCGATCTGGTTGAAAAGCCGTTACCGAACGAATTCCGATCTCTACGCCGTTTTTCCCCCTGCGTTCCCCACGCGGGAAGATTTCGAGGTCCGGTGCAATCTCTCACGGACGGGGCCGGAAGGCGATTTCAGCGGGCTGTGCTGGCTGGATGAGGAGGAGAACCGCTGGGTATGGCTGGAAGACAGCAGGATCGAGGACAGCGCCGTCCTGGCATCCTCACTCGGTGGCGGGACGTTTGCGGTCCTGTACGACGTCAAACCGCCCAGCATCGAAATTCTCAACCTGATCGAAGGAAGAACGGTGGAATCGCAGTATCCGACGATCGAGTTTCTGCTGGTTGACAGCCTCTCGGGCATCGCCGACGACCGGAGTATCGACATCCGTATCGACGGCGACTGGATGATACCCGAATATGACCCCGAGGCGGAGTTGTGCAGAACGCAGCCCGTAAAGCCGCTGGCGGAAGGGGAACATCGACTCGCGATCTCCGTGGTCGACCGGGCCGGCCACAGGTCGGAAGCAGGTCTGATGTTTCGCGTCAGAGTGCCGAAGAACCGCTCGCAGTCGTCCGAATAGGGGAGACCAGTGTTTATACCGATCAGGGATGATCAGCCGACCTCTCGGACGCCGCATCTCACCATCGGGCTGATATTCATCAACACGGCGATTTTTCTCTACTCGCAGACCCTGGGCGCGCAGGGGCATTCCGTTTTCGTGACGTATTTCGGTTTCACGCCGCTGTACTACCTGAATTTCGGCACGGAGTACATCGGGCCCACGTGGTACTACGTGACGCCGCTGACGTCGATGTTTCTTCACGGGGGCTGGATACACCTGATCGGCAACATGCTCTTCCTGTGGATTTTTGGCAACAACATCGAGGATTATCTCGGCCCGGTAAAATTCGTCTTCTTCTACGTTATATCCGGGCTGGCGGCGGTGGCGCTGTACACGCTGTTCAACCCCAATTCACCGGTGCCGCTGGTGGGGGCCTCGGGGGCGATCGCCGGGGTCATGGGTGCCTACATGGTGCTGCACCCGAGGGCGCGGATTACGGTGCTTATTCTGTTTGTGTTCATCTTTATCCGGCAGTTTCCGGCCAGGGTAGTCCTGGGGCTGTGGTTTTTCTACCAGATCCTCATGTGGCTGGCGGACAGCTCCACCGGGGGCGGCGTGGCGTGGATGGCGCATGTCGGCGGCTTTATTTTCGGTTATCTGGTTCTAAAGACCATCTTCAAGATTCGCGGCGGTCCGAGACAGCGCATCCAGCGCGTACAATGGTGGTAAACCGGGACCGATACGGTCCTTCCGGGCTGTCCGCCTTCAACTGCGTACAATTGCACTCCTGAACCACGTTCCGGGTATGGGTCCCGGCCCACACGACTGTCCGTATCCCCTTGGCCGGCAACCGGCTGGGTCTGGGCGTGAGAGACGGCTGTCGGCGTTAAGAAACCGCGCCGACAGACCGATAAAACCAGAAATGGCGTAAATCCCCGGCAAGACGTAAGGAGGCCGTGATGGCGAATAACAAACGGTGGCACTTTCTGAGTTTCGAAGACCTGGAGGCGAAGTACAACGACGGGTACTTCGACTGCGACGACGTCGCGGAATTCACCGATCCGATCGTTCTCGACTGGTGCGCGCGGCTTGATGACTGGGCGCCGAAAGTGGCGCTCTGCTTTAACCGGCATTCCAGCGCCGTGACGCTGGACAGGATATCGCAGCACGAGATGCCGGAACTGAGACGGCTGGTATGTTACCACAGGAGCTGTTCGACCGAGACCATGGAGCGGCTGCTGGACGATGGCGACAAGTTTGTGCGGGACGCCGCGCTGGAGTGTCTGGAGAAGCGCGGAGTGGGCCCGACGTGGCGAAAGCAACGGCGCGTGAAGGTGAGACGTTAGAGAGTAGCAGCAGAAACGCCTGCTAAAACGGCGGCCCGCAAGGCCGCCGTTTTTTTTATGTACGGCGTCGGCGGTGCACGTGAACCGGTGCCCGGAGACCACGCAAATGACTATGGAAACGTCTGGCAGGTCAGATACGTGCCACAGGTTCCAAGGTCCAGGCAAATGGAAGCCGTGACGGCATCGGCCTGGAGATCATAAAGCATACCGAATGGGGAAAAGTGCTTGAATCCAATCAGGTAGCGTCCGTCTGGGGTTATGACCAACTCCTGGCAGACAAAACCGATACGGTAACCCAAACACCGTCCCTCGGCATAGGTCGAATCTACGGTCCGGTTGGTGATATCGTATGTAAAGAATGCCATAAAACAGGCATTGTCACTATTGAGTTGACCGGGACTCGAGAAGTAGACATAGCTGCCCTGCAGTCCAAGCGTCATCTTGCCAAAGCCCGGTATGAGAATCTTGCGGAAGACAAATGAGTCAGCGGCGACATCGTAGACATCAAACCAGAACATATCATGCATGATCCGCCGGTAAAGAAAGAGAAACTTCTCATCTAATGAGGCCAGTATCTGGAATGTCTGATACCCATCAGGGAGGCATGTCCGGGTGACTGCGTGCGTGGTCAGATCCAACCGGTATACATACTGACAGCCCTGGTACGCACCCGTTGCATAAAAGCGTCCCCCGTCGGCGCTGAAGCATCCCGTGGTGACCGCATCGGTATCGTGATAAACGACCGCGTAGTCGCTGGTTCGCAGGAGGTAAAGGTCGCCTGTGGAAATGACCAGGTGCTGATTGTCGGGTGAAACCGTCACGGGCCCCCTGCCTGGGTACGGCAGTTCGCCAAGGACGGAGTAGTCGGAGGCATCCAGAATGGTCACCGTATCGCTCCGTCTTATGTACAGCCGCTTGCCGTCAGCCGCGACATCGAGGTCCGACGGATGTAGTGCCTCAGGTGGCAACGTGTCCAGTCTTCCTGTGGCCGCGTGGTAAGCCAAGTAGTGTGAGGCCCGATCCCACATGTACACGATGTAGTCTTTAGGCGGCGTGGTCGGAGCTGCAGGCCTGTCGTCGCCACAGCCGGCCCAGCCACCCACCAGGGCCGGCACGATTACCGCGACGAATTTGGAAGTCTTCAGTCTCATAACGAAAACAGCCCCGGTGAGAATACGTGGTGCCCACCCAGAAAGACGCAGGACGACACTTGTCCGTCAAACGGGAAATCGATATGGAATCACATTTTTCTTGCGACTGTCAGAAACTGTCAGTGAACGTTCAACTGCCGTGTGTGGGGATGTGTTAGTACATTCGTTGTGTCGTGCGGCGGGTGCGCTGATGCTGCACGTGCAGCTTGTGTGAACGCTCTTCTCCGGCTGTAACGTCCAGGTCGGTTATGTCAACGGTCGGCAGATAAAACAGAGGAGGCGGAACCCCAGGGGGGTCCCGCCTCCGGCAAGCTCATATCGAAGCTTCTCGGTACTAGTACCTTTGATAACCCCGATCCGCCTTGTCCTTCGGCGGCCGCGCCTCGTCGACCTTGATGGTGCGCCCGGTGAACACGGACCCGTTGAGTTCCTCTTTCGCCTTGGTGGCCTCGCCGGCGTCGGACATTTCGACAAAGCCGAAGCCTTTGCCCTCGATAATGTTGACGTCGCGGACCTGACCGTAATTGGCGAACAGTTCGGTCAACTGCTCACTGGTGACGGAATAGCTGAGGTTACCTACGTACAGTCTGTTACCTGCCACTTCTACCTCCGAAAACTGTTAATCCACGTCCAACAATGCTTCTGTCAGAGGTAGAAGCAGGGTAACGATTCTAACCTCTCTACGGAAAACATCATCAAACACTGCTGCCCCGGCACGGGGCCTGTATACCAGTAAACTACTTTCCGGGAGATTGTCAAGTACAAACGTACTGGCGGGTTAGCTCCCGGTGGGCCCGGCCGGGGGCGGGGCAGCCGAGCCCGGTTAGGTAAACGGTAGATAAGTAGGTATATTCTGTGCCGTATTGCGCGAACCGCTTGACGAGCGGGAGCCAGAGCATATATTGACTTTGTGAAAAAAATAACCAATTGGGAGCGCGTTTATTAGGAGCGTGAAGCTATGTATACCAAGCAACAAGCCCTCGATTATCACTCGGTGGGGAAGCCGGGCAAGGTGGAAGTATGTCCCACCAAGCCTTGTGTTACCCAGCTTGACCTTTCCCTGGCGTACACCCCCGGCGTAGCCGTGCCCTGCCTGGAGATACAGAAGAACCCGGCTGAGATCTACAAGTACACGGCCAAGGGCAACCTTGTGGCGGTGATCAGCAACGGGACGGCGGTGCTCGGACTGGGCAATATCGGAGCCGCTGCGGGCAAGCCGGTGATGGAGGGCAAGGGGGTGTTGTTCAAGCGCTTTGCCGATATCGACGTGTTCGACATCGAGTTGGACACCCTGGATCCCGACGAGGTTATCAGGTGCTCCCAGCTTTTGGAGCCCACGTTCGGCGGGATCAACCTGGAGGACATCAAGGCGCCGGAGTGTTTCTATATCGAAGAAACGCTGAAGCGGACAATGAAGATTCCGGTCTTCCATGATGACCAGCACGGCACGGCGATCATTTCGGGTGCGGCTCTCATGAACGCCATGGAGCTGGTCGGGAAGGAAATGAGCAAGGTGCGGGTGGTGTTCTCGGGTGCTGGGGCGGCCGGGATCGCGTGCGCCAAGCTGTACTGCGCTCTCGGGGTCAAGCATGAGAATCTCGTCATGGTTGATTCCAAGGGCGTGATGTACGAAGGGCGCGGCGATGAGTACAACAAGTACAAGACGGAGTTCGTTCGCAAGACGGATCTGCGCACGCTGGCGGACGCCCTGGTGGACGCCGACGTGTTTGTCGGTGTTTCGACCAAGGACGTGGTTTCGAAACAGATGGTCAAGACCATGGCCAAGGATCCGGTTATCTTCGCCATGGCCAATCCCGACCCGGAGATAACGTATCCCGACGCCGTGGAGGCGCGATCCGACGTTATTATGGCTACCGGCCGTTCGGATTATCCCAATCAGGTCAACAACGTGCTGGGGTTCCCGTTTATTTTCCGCGGGGCGCTGGACGTGCACGCCACCGCGATCAACGAGGAGATGAAGATTGCTGCGGCCAGGGCTCTGTCAAGCCTGGCCAAGCAGGACGTGCCCGAAGAGGTCGCCAAGGCTTACGGCGGAGAGCACTTCAGGTTCGGCCGGGATTACATCATTCCCAAGCCGTTTGACCACCGTGTCCTTATCTGGGAGGCCTCGGCGGTGGCGCAGGCAGCCATGGAGACGGGCGTGGCGCAGCGTCCTGTCGACATCGAAGAGTACCGGCAGCAGCTGGAGACACGGATCGGCAAGGGCCGGGTTTTCATGAACGTCATCGCCGACAAGGCAAAGAAGGAACCGCGAACGATCGTCTTCCCGGAGGGCAACTCGAGCCGCATCCTGCGAGCCGCGCACGTCGTCCTGGAGCATGGGATCGGCCAGCCGATAGTGCTCGGCAACCTGGAAGAGGTGCAGCGGGCGGCGAAGGAGCACGAGATCGAACTGGACGGCATCAAGGTTGTCGATCCGGTCACGTCACCCAAGCGGCAGGAGTACGCGCAGAAGTACTACGAGAAGCGTTGCCGCAGGGGGGTCACGCTTGACCAGGCGACCTGGAAGATGCGCGACCGCACCTATTTCGGCATAATGATGCTGGAGATGGGGGACTGCGACGCCGTGCTTTCGGGCGTGACTTCGGATTACGCGGCCACGGTTCGCCCGGCGCTGGAGATTATCGACCTGCAGGAGGGCGTGACCCGGGTTTCCGGGCTGTTCGCGATGGTGCAGAGGGACAAGCTCTACCTGTTCGCCGACACCACCGTGAATATCGACCCGACTCCCGAGGAACTGGCCGAAATCGCGATCTGCTCGGCGCGGGTGGCCCGCGGGTTCAACATGGAGCCGCGCATAGCCATGCTCTCGTTCAGCAATTTCGGTTCGGCCAAGTACCCCGAGTCGATCAAGGTGGCGAAGGCGACCGAGATCGTGAAAAAGAGGCAGCCGGACCTGGTCGTCGAGGGTGAGATGCAGGCCGATACGGCCCTGATGCCGGAGTATATGCAGCGGCACTACCCGTTCTCCAAGCTGACAGAAGCGGCCAATGTCCTTATCTTCCCGGACCTCAACTCGGGCAACATAGCGTACAAGCTGGCGCTTCGCATGGGTGGGCTTCAGGCAATCGGCCCGATCCTGATGGGCCTTTCCAAGCCGGTGCACGTGTTGCACCGCACCCTGGACGTCAACGAGATCGTCGACATGGCGGCAATCGCAGTGGTGGCCGCCCAGCAGAAGAAGTGACGACGCGCGGCGTGAAGCTGCAGCGGAATCGTTGAGATGGCAGCACGGCAGAACCCGACCGGTCCTGCCGTGCTGCGTATGGGGGAATAGACGTGCCGCTTGGCGCCACGGGCCGCCGAATACCGCCGGGGCGGCCATCGTGACCCCGGGTTGACCGCCCAGAGAGCGCGGTGTTACCTTTTTTGTTGCCCCGGAGGCGCGTAACCGCTAAACTTATACGGTCCTTCATTCGATATAGAGAATATTGGACACGGGTCGCGCCTCGCACGCGGCCTGATAAGGAATAGGACAGTACAGTAAAGGGATTTACCTTGGGCTTCTTTGATATGCTCTCGAACGACATTGGCATCGATCTTGGTACTGCCAACACACTTGTATACGTCCGGAAACAGGGAATCGTGCTCAATGAGCCATCCGTTGTGGCTATTGAAAAAAGCTCCGGCAAAATCCTGGCCATCGGTTCGGCCGCAAAGGAGATGACGGGTCGCACGCCGGGCGGGATCGAGGCGATCCGGCCCCTCAGGGACGGCGTGATTGCCGATTTCGAGATGTCCGAACGTCTGATCGCAGACTTCATTCGTCGCGTGGTCAAGCACAAATACCTGATGAAGCCGCGTGTCGTGATATCGGTACCGTCCGGGATCACGGAAGTAGAGAAGCGGGCCGTGCGCGATTCCGCAGAAAACGCCGGGGCGCGCGAGGTGTACCTGCTGCAGGAGCCTATGGCGGCGGCGATCGGCGTCGGCCTGGCGGTGGACCAGCCCACCGGCATCATGATCGTTGACATCGGCGGCGGAACCTCGGAAGTCGCGGTCATCGCCCTTAACGGGATAGTCCACGATACGTCGATTCGGGTGGGCGGCGACGAGTTCAACGACGCAATCATCAACTATCTCAAGAAGAACTATAACCTGCTTATAGGTGAGCTGACGGCGGAGGATATCAAGATCAAGATCGGTTCGGCTTACCCGCTGGATAAAGAGCTTTCCATGGAGGTCAAGGGTCGCGACCTCGTGGCCGGGGTGCCGAAAAACCTGAACATCTCGTCAGTGCAGGTACGCGAGGCGCTTTCCGAAACGCTCGACATCGTGGTAGAGGCGGTTCGTCAGACTCTCGAGATGACGCCTCCCGAACTGGCTTCCGATATTCTCGATCGCGGGATTGTTCTGACCGGCGGCGGGGCGCTTCTTCGCGGGTTCGACAAGCGGTTACGGCAGGAGACAAATCTCCCCGTCAACGTGGCCGAGGATCCGCTTACCTGCGTGGCCAGGGGCACCGGCAAGGTCCTGGAAAACTTCAGCCAGTATCCCAAGGTTCTGGAAACGAGCCGTCGCAACTGACCTTGCGACCGGCGCGCTGATTCAAACGCTGCGGGCAGCAGTACAGGCCGCCAAGCTGCCGGCGCGTCCCGGCCCGGCTGACGTACCGGTGTCCGGGCGTCACCAAAAGACGACAAATCCCATTAATCCTCTTGCCGTCCGGGCTGTCATACTTGTAGAAGTTTAAATCATGGCGATGTTACGTGATGCGGCACTGAATGAACTCGTAGAGCGGGCGGTCGGGGGCGATAAGGCTGCTTTCTCCCGCATCGTGAGGTCTATGATGAAACCGGTAGTGGCACTGACATACAGAATGACTCAGGATAGAGAAAGCGCCATCGATCTTGCCCAGGATGCATTTGTGGCCGCCTGGGAGAACCTCAGGTCGTTCCGGGGTGAGGGAAAGTTCGAAAGCTGGTTGTTCGCTATCGCCTCGAAAAAGACCCTGAATTTCCTTAAACAGAAGGCCGTTCGACGATCTGAAGACCTTTACGAGGACGAGATCGAATTGACGGCCGAGGGCAATCCGGAGACGGAACTGGAGACGAAGTCCCTTCGCGAGGAAGTGCTGGCTTTCGTGAAGCTGTTGCCGCCCCGGCAGCGGCTGGCGTTCAACCTGCGGTTTTATCAACAGATGCCGTTCGACGAGATAGCCAGGGTTACCGGTGCGGCAGTCGGCACGGTGAAGACCAATTACAGGGAAGCGGTCCGAAAGCTGCGCGACTTCGCGCTGAGAAAAGGCTGGCGATGATGACCTGTCGGGAATGCCAGGACGAGATCCTGTTGCATGCGGGCGGGGGGATTTTGCCGGCTGAAGTCCTGCAGCACCTCGGTTCATGCCCGGAGTGCCTCAGGTTCCGCCAGGACGTCGCCTCGGCCGCAACTCGCCTGGTCGATGCCGGGCCGTTGCTGCCGGACGATCTTGATGAAGACAAGTTCGTGAGCGAGGTTGAAAGAAGACTTGAACAGGCGGCGTCGCGTTCGCAGACGTGGATCGGGCGGCGGCGCTACGTGGCTGCTGCTGCGGCGGTCGTGCTCGTGGTCGGCGCGTCGCTAATCGGGTTATGGATGGCTCGTTCAGGGCGCGTGGGGACGGCGGCAGGTTTTGAGGCGACCGGTGCAACGACGCAGGCCTCGCTTTCGGCCCTTTTCGAGGATGAAGTAGACCGGTTTGATAACTCCGTCTTCGAGTTGATTCTCTCTGACTTCGTGGCTGAGCGCCATTTCGAGGCAGGCGGACTGCTTCTTGATGATCTGAGCGAAGAAGAATTGAGATATCTCGAAGAGAACTTCGACGTGGGAGAATTGCTGTGATGGTGCGCGTGCTTGTAGTCGTGTTAGGCCTGCTGCTGGTGGGCGGGACATCAGCACTCGGGACCGGCGATCCGTCGTCGCCGGGTGATGGTAAACTGGAGACTCCGGATACGCTGCTGCCAGGAGAGCCGTCACCTCCGCCCGCCGAGTGGCTGTGGCAGTTCGCGCAGGAGGTCGAGGCCCAACGTGATCGCGAGGTGCAGGCCGGCCTCCAGGAAAAGCTGGCGCGACGCCAACGTGAGATGGGTAAGCGTCGCCAGCACCTCGAGCAGTTTCGCCTGCTGAAGCTGCTGGAGCTTCTCGATCTCGAGGAAAACCAGGAGGAAAAATTCATCCGCGCGTTTTCCCGAATCCGGCGCGAGATAAGCGAGGTCGACTATCGTCGACAGGAGGTAGTCGGTCGTCTGGCGCGCACCTTGGGGGAAGAAAGCCCTGATCAACGTGAGCTGGACAGACTGATCGGCGAGGTGATTCAGATAAACGAGGAGAAGCAGAAACTGGGTCAGGAATTCCTCAGGGAGAGCCGCGGGTATCTGACGGCCGTGCAGGCGGCCAAGTTCGTGATCTTCCAGGAAAGATTTGAGTACGAGTTGCTCGAGAAGGTCAAACAGTTCGAGGAGCGCACTCAGAGACGACGCAAGCAGGGGGATACGACCGGGACTCCGTGAGAGCAGCCGAAGAAGACACAGGCAATGATATACAACTAACACAAAGTAAAGGAGTTGGTGAACAATGAAGAGAATGTTGGTGATTGTGCTGGCCCTGGCCGTGCCGGCGCTTGCCCTGGCACAGCCCGGCGGGACGACTCCCGAAGCAGCCGGACGCGGGCACGGACCGATGCATTGCCTGCAGAAGGCCGGGCCGGGTGCCCGAAGCATGGGTGCGGGGATCGGTCACCTGCTCGCGCTTGGTGACGAAATAGGTATTACCGATGAGCAGCGGGCAGGGTTGAAGGAATTACAGACGCGTTTTCAGCTTGAACGCATCGATAAGAAGGCACTAGTAGAGAAAGCACAGGTTGGGCTGCACGCCTTGATGCGTGAGAGTGACGCCGCCGAGTCCCAGGTGATGCGCGCCATAGACGAGCTCGCTCGTCTGCGCGCCGATATGCAGAAGATGCGCTACACGCACCGAAAACAGGTGGAAAGCACGCTCACCGCAGAGCAGGTCGCGAAGCTCAAGGAACTGCGACAGAAGCGGCACATGGAAGGACGCGAGAAGATGCGCAAGAAAACGGACCAGGAGCGCCGAATGCCCCATGGCGGCCGTTAGCCTCTGCCGTACCGTAAATACCGGAGCCCGCCGAAAGGCGGGCTTTTTTTTGCCGGTGCGGCCGGCCGGTTTGTAAGCCTGCTCCAGATACCGGGAGCGGGGCGCTGCCTGATGGGCTGGCGGACGGTGGTCCTTAGCTTTACTGTGCCACGGGAGTATGTGATCACGATAATGTCTTGTTTGAAAGCAAGTTAGACAGATTCCTCTGCCATTGTGGCTGGATTCTGGCAGACTCGCTTGACGTGCGCACTTGATCTGGCTATCATTAATCCATGCGCCAGGACCCTGACAGCATACTGCGGTTCATTCAGTCCAAGTCTGATCATCCCATGAAGGTCAAAGAGCTTGCGCGGGCACTGTCCATCGAGCAGTCCGATTATGGTCGGTTCCGGCAGGCGGTGGGAAAGCTCGTTGATTCGGGAGATCTGGTCAGATTGAAACGGGGCCGCATCGGGTTGGCGGACCAGATGAACATCGTGGTCGGAAGAATCTCGGTCAACCGATCCGGGACGGGCTTCGTCGAAAGAGAAGGGGACGAACAAGATATCCTGATCCCGAAGACGGAACTGCAGACGGCCCTGGATGGGGACAGCGTGATGGTGCGTCTTACCGGCCGGCCGGTCGGCCGCCAGGCCGGTACGGTGATCAAAGTGATGGAGCGGGTGCAGCGCAATATCGTGGGTCTGTTTCACCACGGGCGCGGGTATCTCTACCTCAAGCCGGACAACCCGCGGATTCATCGCGACATCTATATTCACCCGGACGACAGCCTGGGCGCCAGGGACGGGGAGAAGGTGGTGGCGGTCCTGACGGAGTGGGAAGATTCGTACCTGAACCCACAAGGTAAAGTAACCGAGCGGCTGGGTTACCCGGACCAACCCGGTGTGGACATGCTTGCGGTCATCAGGAGTTACAACCTGCCGGAGAAATTCTCGCCTGAGGTGCTCAGGCAGGCCGAGCGCGCCGCGGCCGTCGACACGAGCGAGGAAGAAGCGCGAAGGCTTGATTTGACCGCGGAATGTGTCTATACGATCGACCCGGCCGACGCCCGGGATCATGACGACGCCGTATCGGTGGAACGGACGGCGACCGGCTATCGGCTGGGCGTGCACATAGCGGACGTGTCGTTCTACGTGAAAGAAGGCACAACGCTGGATACCGAAGGCTTTGAGCGGGGCAATTCGGTTTACCTGCCGGGGATGGTCGTTCCGATGCTGCCGGAGGTACTGTCCAACGACGTATGTTCGTTAAAACCGAACCGGCGGAGGCTGGCGTATTCGGTTTTCATCGACTTCGACCACAAGGGAAAGGTGCGCGAGTGGCGGCTCGCGGACACGGTCATCCGGTCCAGGGCCAGGTTGTCGTACGACGAGGTTCAGGAGTTTTTCGACAGCGACGTTGCCACGAAACGCATCAAGCGCGTGGCTGACAGCCTCAGAACGGCGCGTAAGCTGGCCCGTTTGCTGGCCGGGAATCGGTCGGCTGAAGGTTCGCTGGATTTCGACCTTCCGGAGGCGAAGATCATTCTGAACGAAAAAGGGCAGGTCATCGAGTTGGGCAATCGCGTGCGCCTGGAGTCACATCGACTTGTTGAAGAATTCATGCTGGCCGCCAACCGGGTTGTAGCCCTGGAAGTGTTCCGGAAGGCCCAGCCGTTTCTCTACCGTGTTCACGACCGGCCGGACCTGGAGAAGGTCCAGGCCTTTTCGGACATGATGCGCCGGCTCGGGCACCAGTTTCCGGTGTCCAAGACGATCAGGCCGGTCCAGTTCGCGAGGTTCCTGGAGAAGGTCAAGGATGCTCCGGAGGGGGATTTCATTAACGAGTTGATGCTTCGGTCCATGAAGAAGGCCGTTTACCAGCGCAAGAATATCGGGCATTTCGGGCTGGCCTTTTCGCACTACACGCATTTCACTTCCCCGATCCGCCGTTACCCGGACCTGCTCGTGCACCGCCTCCTTCGTAAGCTGAAACGGGATCGCTATCCGGTGGCCTTCGGCCGTCGGGTGGGCACGGTAATCGATCACGTCGGGCGGCAGTGTTCCGAGACGGAGCGTAACGCCGAGGCCGCCGAGCGGCAGGCGGTGAGAGTGAAGCAGGTGGCATACATGGCGCGGCACCTCGGAGAAGAGTACGCCGGCGTCATTTCGGGCACCACGCCGTACGGGTTCTTCGTTCGTCTGGACGACATGGGCGCTGAAGGAATGGTGCGGATGTCGCTGATCGACGATGACTATTACCAGTATGACGAGAAACAGTACCGCATAATCGGCCGACGCACCGGGCGCAGTTTTCGCCTCGGTGACGCCGTCCGTGTCCGCGTCGTCAAAGTCGATACGGAACGCAGCGAAATCGACCTGGAGGTCGCCCGGCCGGAAAGCAAGCCTCCGGCGACGGCGACGAGAAAAGCGAAGGTCCGAAAGCGCCGCCGCGTGCGGTGAGCGGGGTCCGGACTTCGCAGTTGCACGGGGCCCGGAAGAGAAGAGACGCTATGATCAAGCGGGTAGTCATTCTGACGGATTCAAAGCGGGCGGGAGAACACGGCGTTGCGTGGAAGGAGATGGGGCAAGTCGTCGGGGGGCTGGCGGAGCTTTATCGCGTCGTAAAAGAGAGCCGCGTCGACCTGATTCTCGTTGACACGTCTGAGATCACCGTTACGCAGCCGGTAGCCACGCGGATTCGACGGCAGAACGGCCTGACCGAAATATGGGAGGTCATGCATGCTGAATCGGTGAGCTGGGAGGCGGGCAGCCGCATCGACGGCGAGCTGTCCGTTCAACTCGGGCAGGACGGAATCGAGAAAAAGATCCGCCAGATCCTTGCCGACAAGGAGCGGCTCAGCCGGTACGGAATTATCGGGCGATCGGCATCCATGAAGGCGATCGGTGAGATCATCGAGAGGATTGCGCCTACCGACGTCTCGGTGCTGATCGTGGGGCCGTCCGGATCGGGCAAGGAGTTGGTGGCGCGCGCGTTGCACGAGGATTCATCCCGGACGGGCCATCCGTTTGTGACTTTCAATTGCGGCGCGCTGGCCGAGGGCGTGCTCGAGTCGGAACTGTTCGGACACGAGCGGGGGGCTTTCACCGGTTCGGTGGCCAAGCGTGAAGGGTTGTTTCACAAGGCCGAGGGCGGGACGATCTTCCTGGATGAAATCGGCGAGACAAAACCGGACACGCAGGTCAAGCTGCTGCGGGTGCTCGAGGACGGCACCTACTACCCGGTAGGCTCGTCGACCCCGCAGCGGGCCGACGTTCGTGTGGTGGCGGCGACGAACCGCGACCTGAGCGAGGCCATCGCCGAGAGACAATTTCGAGAGGATCTGTATTTCCGGGTCGGGGCCGTGAAGATCGTGGTGCCGTCGCTCCTGGAGCGCAAGGAGGACATTCAGCCGCTGCTGCAGCATTTTCTGCGGGACAGCGGTCGGCCGGACTACTCGGACTCGGCCCTGGATCTCCTGACGCGCTACGACTGGCCGGGCAATGTCCGCCAGTTGCGCAACTTCACCGACCGGATGACGGCGCTCAAACCGGGCGGTCTGGTTGAGGAAGCAGACGTAGAGCGCTTCATCTCAGAACAGCACGCCACCGCCACGCACCTGCCGGTGTCAACCGGGCGGACAGTCCAGGAAGCCGGTCAGGAGCTGATTTACCGGGCCATCCTGTCGCTGGGCAGCGAAATCAGGCTGCTGCGCGACCTTATTACCGCGAACATTCCGAGTGAATCGTCGGCGGCCGGGCAGGAAGTCGGGCGGGCGGCGCAACCTTCCTCGACGATGGAAGACATGGAAAAGGCGATGATCGAGCAGGTCCTCGCGGAAACCGGTGGTAATCGCAAGGAGACGGCCCGTAAGCTGGGCATCGGAGAGCGAACGCTGTATCGCAAGCTCAACAAGTATAACCTGCACTGAGCAAGGAAGGGGGCTGGGGGGCTATCAGAGTCACATTCTTATCCGTCTGCATGATAGGTGTCGTGCTTTGCGCGGAGGTGTCCCTGTCGCAGGGTTTGTCCACGACGGTCTTTCCGTCTGAGGACGAATTGCGCGAGGCGCTCTTTCTGGGCGAAATAGATTACGAGGAGTTCGGGCGCCTGCAGGAAATTGCATTGCAGGGCATTGATTCCACTACCCGGTTCCTCTACGATCAGGTTCCGAACCTGTCTTACTTCGCCCCGACACGGGGATCGCTGGTGACGCCTCTTGAAGCTGAGCAGCAGGCTCCGTTTCGGGCCGGCCCGGAGCCGGCGGCGGTCGCGGGAGAGCTCCGCTACCGCTTCCTGCAACAACTGCAGAACGACGATGCGAATTGCTATCGGCTGTCAGGTCGGCTGCGATTCGGCGAGCGCCTGAGCGTGAGTTTCAAGGTACATCGGGAGTTCTCCGGGCGAGAGCGGTTTGTCGGGCGGGCAATCAGCTACCGGGCTCGTCGCGGGTTCATTCGCAACGTGACGCTGGGCAGTTTTACGCAGCGTCTCGGCCTGGGAACAGTGTACGGTTACCGCGGCAAACTGCTTTCCAATTCACCCCGGCTCGGCACCGAGTCGTTTCTTTTTCCGGATTACGGTGGATTCAACGGTCTGATTGTCCGTGGCGGCACGAACGAAGTGCAATTCTGCGCCCTCGGTTCGAGCAACCGGGGTGCGACCCACAGCCTGACGACCGGGGGCGGCATGGTAGCGCGGCAGCGGGGACGTTTCAGACCCGGTGCCGTCTTCGGCATCAGCCGGCTGGAACGTCGGACGGACGGCGCCGCCGGGACGGATCGGAAACTCGCGGTCAATTCGGAGTACCGTTACACGCAGGGTTACGGCATTCTGGAAGTGGTGGGGCAGTCCGGCGATTTTGGCGAAGCCGCCGCCGTTGTCATGGAGGGACGGCACCGGTTTGCCCGGGCCGAGTTGCGCTACGCCGGCTGGGTCTACGGGCGTGACTACGCTGATCTCACGGGAGGGAGCAAAGCAGCCAACGTGCGTCGAGCGGTGGAGATGGACGAGCTGGCGTTTGCTTACTCGACGAGGCGGTCGGGGCAGCGGGGCGCCCTCATTCGGACGTCGGCCCTGCTGGGCGAAGACGTCCAGTTCACTAGTTCTCTGCTGCACGGGATGAGCCGGGGAGCGGCATCCACGACTCAGGTCTCGGCGGCACTGGTCAGACACCTGTCGTCCGCTCTCTCTGCTGAGCTTACTTACCTTACTCTCAGAAAGGAGACGGGGGTCGGGATAAATCGGCAAGAGCGGGTCGATCAGCGCCTGCGGGCGCAGGCTCGATTTACTTCTGGTCAGGTATCGGTGAGAAGTTATATTGCTCTTAACGCGAGTGACAGGCGCGCGAGTAACGTGTCACTCTTTGTCTATGTCAGGCTGGAGACTCAGGCCGGCGGCCGCGTTGTGCTCTGGTCGGACCTGGCCCGGTTGAACGGGGACGGAATTCAGTACTGGTACGTGTTTTTGCAGAATGAGCAGGAGTTGCACGAACGCGTTCGGCTGACCGCCAAGTTCGGCCATACTTACAGTCGAACGGCTGCGCAGACGCACCGCCCGGTCATCTCGGTGGAGTTGGTAGCGCTGTTTTGAAGACGGGAAACGCCATAGCCCTGGGAAGTCTGCTGTTGCTGATTGCGAGCGGCCTGACGGTCGAATCGTCGGTAGTAGTAAACGAGGCGATGGTCAACGAGCCGGGCGGCAACGTGAATCTGGAATGGTTTGAGTTGTTTAACGACTCGGACGGTCTGGTCAACCTTGACTTCTTTCAGGCGCAGATCGGTGCCGACACGCTGAACTTTGCCGGCGGCGGCGCCATGCTTCCGAAAACCTACGCCGTGATCTGCCGGGACTCGCTCGCTTTTGTCCAGGAATGGGTGGACAACCCGGCGGACGTCCCGTACACGATCATCCAGCGCACCTTCGGGTTGACCAATGACGGCGGCCTGATCCGGCTTTTTCGTCTGAGCAACCCGGAATCCGAGCTGCTCTGGACTGAGAGCGGGGCCGATGGCGTGTCCTGGGAACGGATACTTCCGGAATCCGGCGACTTGGCGCAATCGACGGATCCACGCGGAGCCACGCCGGGGCAGGTGAATTCGGTCACGCCGCTGCCGCTGGACCTTTCGCTGGGGAGTGTCGCGGTCGAGGCCTCCGACGATGGTGCGTTGCTGACTTTTATCGTGAGCAACGTCGGGCTCAACACCGTGACCGGCAGCAACGTGACCGTGTATTATGTTGATCCCGCCGATTCGGAGAACCGCGACAGCGTCGTGGTGGTGCTGCCGGTACCGCCGGTGGATACGGGGTTCACCACGATCCTGCAGACGGGCGTGGCGGTGCCCGGGTACTACGTGCACCTGGGTGCGTCGGTGGACGACGACGATCGGCCTGCAAACAACCACCGGGATTTCTTCGCCCCGGGCACGGCTTATCCGCCGGTCGTTCTCAACGAGTTTCTGGCCGACCCGAAGGATCCGTTGACGTCCGAATGGGTAGAGGTGTACAATCGCAGTGACAGCACTCTGGATATATCCGAATGGATGCTTGGTGATGAGCTGGGGTTGCACGCCATGTGCGGCCCGCCGCTGGTTGCAGGCCCGGGCGATTACGTGGTCCTGGCCGAAGACGCGGCGGCGTTCGAACGGTTCTACGGGCCGCTCGACGGGTTGCTTTGTGAGCCGCTGGGCTGGGCGAAGTTGAACGATCAGCAGGGCGATGTCGTGCGGCTGGTCGACCCGTTCGGCATAGAAGCGGACCGATTTGCGTACGTCGCCACGTTTGACAGCAACTATACGTGGAGCCTAAGTGAAGGCGGTGTCGTCGAAAGCCAGTGGGGTCGTTCATCGGTGACGGGCGGCAGCCCGGGGGAGCGTAACGACGTCTTTGTTCCGCCCAGCGCGACCGGGTTGCAGGTGGACGTGTATCCCCGGATTTTCTCTCCCGACGGCGACGGATGGCAGGACGTCACGGTAATCACGATCATCGCTCCCCCCGCCGCTGACTATACGATGAAGGTATATGACAGCGACGGCCGCGTGGTAAAAACGTTCATGGACAAGGCCGGTCCCTGGGAGGTGCGGGTGGAGTACACGTGGGACGGGCGCGCCGACTCGGGCAACCGCCTGCCGATCGGGATCTACATTCTGTATTTTGACGCCGGCGGCGTGGAGTCGAGTAAGAAGACGGTGGTGATAGCGCGATGAAGACCGCAGGCATCATCGGGCTGACGTTCTTCTCGGCACTCTGCCTTTTGTCGCCGGCCGGGGCGTTTGAATTCATGACCTCCGACGGCCCGGGGATGGGGAGTTCGATTATGCTTTCCGAATCCTCGGCCTCGGTACTGGTGAGCGTCCCGACGGGCAGCATGGTGCCGGGCGAGTGGCAGGTTCAGATGGGGGCGAGCCGGAAGTTCGACCTGAGCGATCTTGACCGTGCCTTCATCGCGGCGGCGTACCGGTGGCGAGCGCTCACCACGAGCCTGGGATTGATGCAGTTCGGCCAGAGAGACCTGTACGCCGAACGTACGTTAAAGTGGTCGCTGGCGGTACGGAGGGATTCCGTCTCGGTGGGGTTGTCGGTTTCGGGTATGATGGTTGACATCAGCGGGGGATACGGCCAGTTACGGGCTGCCACGATCGGTGCCGGTGCGTCCTACCGTGGCGGGAGATGGTTTGTCTGTGCGGTCGGTGACAATCTCACCAGCCCGAAGCTCTACGAGGGGTCGGTCGCCCGGAGACCGAACTATTCGCTCTATGGCGAGTTTGTCGGCAAAGCGTCGTTTTCCGTGACGGGGCGAGCCGCCTTCCAGGATACAGAGAAACCGCAGTTTGCGCTTGCCCAGCGACTTCGTTTATCGGGCGGGTCGACGATATTCTGGGGGGTGTCGACGGCGCCGCTGACGTACGGTGCGGGTCTGGAATTGTTCGTGAAAAGGATATGGATATCTTACGCAACTTCGGTGCATCCGGTGCTGGGGTTCTCCCACACCGTTGCGCTCACGTTCGGTTCGAAGCAGTCGCGCTTGCGGGGAGACGGGTTTGATCAGCCGCGTTGACATCGAACAGCGTGAGCGGCAGACGCTGGCGCCCTTCGCGGCCTTTTCGGCCGAGACGAGGGGGCGTGGCTTTCCGCAGCACGATCATCCGCTCAGGACGGTGTACCAGCGAGATCGCGACCGCATCGTGCATTCGACCGCTTTCCGGCGCATGGAATACAAGACGCAGGTTTTTCTCGCCCACGAAGGCGATCATTTTCGGACGCGCCTGACCCATACGATTGAAGTGGCGCAGATCAGCCGAACGCTGGCCAGAAACCTGCGCCTCAACGAAGACCTCACCGAAGCGGTGGCTCTCGTGCACGACGTCGGGCACACCCCTTTCGGGCATTCCGGAGAAGATGTGCTTGACGAGTTGCTGACGGACCGTGACGGGTTCAACCATAATCGGCAGTCGCTTCGGGTCGTGGATATCCTGGAACAGCGCTATCCCGAACACCCGGGGCTGAACCTCTCCTACGAGGTGCGGGAGGGAATAGTCAAGCACGAGACCACCCGGGCGATCACCCATCCGGACTTTGACTCCGGCGAGTGGCCGACCCTGGAAGCCTCGCTGGTCGATATCGCCGACGAGGTTGCCTACAACGCCCACGACATTGATGATGGGCTGAGGTCGGGTCTGATACGGCTGGATGATATCCGTGATCTGGCCATCTGGGGAGAGCAACGGGACGAGTTGTTCGGTCACGAGGAAGGCACGTCCGGCGGTGAAAACGACCAGACACGCTACCGGCTCGTGCGCTGGCTGGTTGATCGCAAGGCCAGAGACGTGCTTGACGAGACGCAACGGCGGATTGACGCTCTCGGTGTCGTCGACATGAAGACCTTGCGATCGGCTCCGAGCAGAGTATGCGCCTATTCCGAGGCCATGGCGGCGTCGGTGGACGGACTCAAGGCCTTTCTACGGTCCCGCCTGTACTGTCATCCTCAGCTCATGGCGAAGTCCGAGCGCGCCAGGCAGGTGGTGGTAACGCTGTTCAACAGTTTCAAGGCGGACCCGACGCTGATGCCGGCCCGGTTCCAGGAGATGCTGCTCACGGAACAGGCCGAGACGGTTATCGCTGATTATATCGCGGGCATGACCGACCGCTACGCTGAGCGGTTGTATGGCGACGTCAACTGAAAACGAGGTCCGGCGTCCTCAGCTTAGGCGGTTCCTGCCGGCCTGAGGGCGGTCCGTTAGGCATATCCATACCAGTGAAATGTGAATGATAGTGCAGGGTGCCGGTCGCCGGGAGCGGTGGCCTTCTGTTAACCTGTTGAAAGACAAGGGCTGAGGTTTCCTGACGCGGGCAGATCCGGGGGGCACAGGGGTTGCTCCGAGTACCGGTATGCAGTGCTTCTTCGGGACCTTCGATCTGCCTGAAACGGCTGCCGACGGCAAGTCCGCGGTGGTGACCTTCCACATACCGGACATGGGGATCAGATTCAAAGCCCCCTTTGCGGCGGTGGACAAGAACCATTCTGGTCTGGCCTCCCTGCTGGCCCTGCTGGAGTTCATAGACTCCAACCAGAAGTACTTCTCCAATCAGACTTTTCAGATTTTCGGCAACAATCAGTCGGTTATCGACCAGGTGAACGGGCGCAAACATTCTCCCGATCAGTTTGCCCCTCTGATTGAACGAGCCTTCAGATACCGTGAGAAGTATCGGTTTTCACTTGACTGGGTGCCTCGTTCCGAGAATCCCGCCGTCGATCCGCTTTTCGATTGACCTGTTTTCCAATGTCGTGGTATACTACTGCCATGACTCGCGAAAGGCGATCTTTAACCCCTAAAGCTCTATCGGACGCTGTTTCCTCGGGAAAATTCGAGCCCCTGTACTACTTCTATGGTACGGAAGACTACCGGATTGTGGAGGCGGAGAAGTTTGTGGCCCATCAGTTTCTGCCGGAGCGCCAGATACCGACGAACTACCGGAGAATGGACGGACGGCGAACAAAGTGCGTCGATATTCTCGCGGAGCTGTCGGCGTATCCCATGCTCGGCGAGCGTCAGGTGATAGCGGTCTCCGATATCCAGAGTTACAACGCCTCCGAAATAGATCGTATCCTGAAGATTCTCGATCCGCCCGACCCGAACCGGATTGTCGTGTTCAGTTCGCCGTCAGCCAGGACGCCAAGGAAGAATTCAGCGGCCAAGAACAGGCTCGCCTCGGCGGCGGTGACGGTGGAATTCACCAAGATGACGGCGCGGGAGACGGCGGGCATGATCAGCCGAAAGCTGGCCGGGCACGGCCTGGAGATTGAGCCTGATGCTCTGACCTTGCTGACCGAACTCGTGGGTGGCAATCGCGGTGCGGTTGAGACCGAGACCGGCAAGCTCGTCGACTACGTGGGACAGGGCCGGACGGTGACGGCTGAGGATATTCGAGCGGTTTCGGCCGGGTTTCAAGTGTATTCGATTTTCACGCTGGCCGACGAGATTATCAACGGGGACAGACGGCGTGTGCTCAGACAGGTGCAGACTCTGATCGCGGACGGCAGTTCGCCCACGGGGATTCTTTTTTTCGTCGGTCAGCATTTTTTGTCCCTGTATCTTGTCAGGAACGACAAACCGCTGCCGCCGAATGTCCGCTTCCTGGCGGGGAAGTTCCGGCAGCAGGCGTCAAGGTTCGACAACCGTCAACTGGAATACTTCCTGACGGAGATTGCGGCCTGTGACGCCATGATGCGCCGCCAGAGCATGAAACCGCGAATGGCGCTGGAGGCGCTGGTTCTGAAGCTGATGGAGTCGGCCGGATAGCCGGCAAAAAGGGCAAGCTCGACGGGAAGAAATGGCCGCTTTGGGAGTAGCTGAGGTAGATAACGCGGTCAGCGATCGCAAGCTGATCGAGGCCGTCCAGAACGGTGACAACAAGGCGTTTGGCCCCCTCATCCGGCGCTACCAGAAGCGGCTGTTTCGGTTCGTGTACGGACTGACCGGGTCATTCGACCAGACTGAGGACCTTGTTCAGGAGGCGTTTGTGAAAGCCTGGGGTGCCATCGGGACCTTTCGTACGGAGCACGATTTCTACCCGTGGCTGGCCACTATCGCGCGCAATCTTGCGATCAATCAAATCCACCGGGAGCAGAAGAAGGAGTCGCTGGACAAGCTGACCGGCAAAGGGTTTGATCCGCGCTCGGCGGAGTTGGGCCCGCTGGAGAAGCTGCTGGACAAGGAGGGACAGAAGCGGTTTTATCGGGCGCTGAAGTTGATGCCGGTGGAATACCGCTCGGTGTTCGTTTTGCGGCACTTCGAGGGTATGGATTACAACGAGATTGCCAGCTTCCTGAAGATTCCGCCCGGGACAGTGGATTCTCGACTGTACCGGGCGCGGAGGTACCTGATGGCCGCGCTGCGGGATTGGCTGTAGAATCGTTCAGGTCGGGGATACCGGCACGAACGGAGAACCTATGAATCACGAGTATTTTGAGGATCGGATTTCAGCCTACCTGGACCACGGCCTGCCGCCGATGGAGCAGGCAGCAGTAGAAGAACATCTCAAGGCATGTCAGAAGTGCCAGCAATTGCTGGCCAGATTGAAAGAGTTGGACGGGCTGGTCGACCGGCACAGCCAGCTGGGCGGGAACGGATACTGGGAGCAGTCGGCTCGCAAGATCGAGGAGCGTATCGGCATTGCCGCTACCGAGGTGACAGATGTGCAGCCGGCCGGGCGCGGCCGGGGGCCAGGCTGGAAATGGGCGACAGCGGTGGCGTCGGTGGCCATTCTGGCGGCCATCGGTCTGCGCCAGTCGGACATTGTGAGGGACGAAACGATGGTGCCGGCTGTCCGGGCGCCGCAACAACCGGCGGCCGGGGAGGAATCGGTCCCGGAAGTGAAGGAAGCGGAGGTTGAGGAGCCCTCTGGTGCCATTCAGGAGGAATTCATACCGACGCCGGCAAAGCCGACCGAGTTGCCGGACGCGGCAGATCGCCGGGAGAAGCCGGCGGCAAGTTCGGGCACGCGTGGCAGAAAAGAGGAACCGGCGCCGGTCAGCGTGCAGCCGCCCGCTGAGACTGTGTATGTTCAGGGCGGAAAGAAGGGTGAGGAAGATCACCTTGCGGGTGAGTCACTTGAGTCCCGGGATTACAAGAGTGATGTCAAAAAAGAGTCCGAGGAGGAGTTTTTTCAGCCCCAGGCAGTTGTGCCGGAACTCGCGGATCTGGAGCCGCGCGGGGCCGGTGACCTTGGCGTCTGGCGGCAGAGGCGAGATTCCCTGATGGCCTTATTTCGGGCCCCTTCGCAGCCTGACAAGTCTATCGTTGAGCGTGCCGGGTTGAAATCGGCCCTTGTCGAGAGGACGACCATGGACCGCGATTCTCAGGCACGGATCGAGGCGGGACTGCTCGAGGCCTGTTACCGGGTGGCAATCCTGAGCCCGGACAGCAGTGAGACGGCCAGGGCGGCCGCAATACTGGACAGCATAGCCGTTGACACCACCTCGCCCAGCCGTGACCTGGCTCGCCGGTATCTCGAAAGGCTGAGAAAGCAGTAGGTGCCCCCTGCAGATTGGCCGCAAAGCAGTGAATCTTTGGCACCGGCCTTCCGTATACCTATACCAGAGATCCGTACTGGAGAGTAGGAGGAGTCCCCGTGAGTAAAAGGCTTTACCGCTCGACAACTCAGAAGGTGTTCGCCGGGGTCTGCGGTGGTTTCGGCGATTACTTCGAGGTCGACCCGGTGCTTGTAAGGATCATCGCGGTTATCCTTTTCTTCGCACACGGTGTCGGATTTCTGGCCTATATGGTCGCCTGGATCGTGATGCCGAAGCGTCCGGTTGGGGAACCGGTATCTGGTGAACGGCACTATTCATCCTGGCATAAGTACCTTCCGGGGGTGATCCTGATCGCCATCGGTGCCGCCCTGCTCCTTCGTGAGTTCTGGTACTGGTTCGATTTTGGTGAGATGTGGGCTGTCCTGTTAATCCTTGCCGGACTGGGGCTCATTTTCCTCAGGAGCAGCAAGCGCAATGAAGGGACGGAAAGTCAGCACGTAAACGGCCACAATATGAACAGTCATAACGGGATGGGATCGGTATGACACCGGCACGCTTTCGATGGGGCATGCTGCTGATTCTTATCGGCACGCTTGTTTTGTTGCGCAATTTTGACGTTCTCGAATACAACTTCTGGTGGGATTTCATAATATACTTCCCGCTTTTCCTCATAGCGGTCGGCATTGAGAAGATCTTTACCGGCTCCCGGATGGAGTTCATTTCATATCTCACCACGGTAGCCCTGGTTGGCGGAGCAGCCTTCGTGGCGTTGGAGGGAGCCGAAAGCAGCGAAGCCAGTTTCTTCTCGCAGACAACATACACTCAGGAGGCCGATCCGTCGGCCGAGAGCCTTCGGGCCGTGCTGCACCTCGGCAGTGGGGACCTGACGATTCGTGATGCCGGAGATAACATGGTCTACGGTCGATTTCGGGAGTTCACGCGCAAGCCCAAGATCAGCTATTCGCTTAAAGGTGATCAGGCGGAGGTCGTGTTCGACAGCCGGTCGGGACGGTTCTTCAGCGGCCTTGTACAGGTGGAATCGGATGACCCCGACGACTGGTACTTGTCATTTTCCGATCACGTGCCGCTGTCGCTGGAGTGTTCCGGCGACCATTCGGATATACACATGAACCTGTCAACGACACCGCTGCGCGATTTGCGTCTCGAGGCCGACGATGCCGAAATATACCTCAAGATCGGCGACCTGCTGCCGTTCGTGAGCGTCACGGTCAAGGGTGACGAATCGAAGCTGCGGTTGCGGGTGCCGCGAGACGTTGGGCTTCGGGTCTCCGGGGCTGAGCACCGGAATCTCCTGAAACGAATTGGTCTGAAAGAAGACAGCGGATTTTTTGTCAACGACGGCTTCGATACGTTGAAGCGGAAGATAGAAATTGATCTGGGCGATCGGTTTCGGTCGCTATCTCTGGATTTCTACTGATATACTCTTCCTCCAGTACTCTTATTGCCGGCTGGCCCGCGGATCCCCGCGGGCCAGCTTAATTTATGGTCAGCCGTACTTGAATGACCCGGGTGCCCGGGTGTGACTCGGCGGCTTCCTGAGCGGCGGGGGGCGGCCGCCGTGCGAATTCGGGTTGCACTCGGGTCGAATGCCGCCTAAATTCGGTCACATGGCTGCGTCACGGTACAACCTTACGAAATTCAAGGGCAAGATCATCGCCATCGACGGCCCGGCTGGATCGGGCAAGTCCACCACGGCCAGGCTGGTCGCGGCCCGGCTCGGCTACCGGTATCTGGACACGGGAGCCATGTACCGGGCCCTGACGTGGTTTGCGTTAAAACACGGTGTCTTTCCGTCTGATGCCACCCGGCTGACCGCGCTGGCGCAGAAGCTCGCCATTGAATTCGAAACCCACGAGGACGTGAACAGGGTCCTGGTCAATGGCGAAGACGTCACGACCCGGATACGCAGCGCCGAGGTGACCCGGCACGTCTCGGAAGTGTCGGCCCACCGGGGGGTGCGCGAGGCAATGGTAGTCAAGCAGCGGGAGCTGGGCAGGGACGGTTCGATAGTGGCTGAGGGCCGTGACACCACGACGGTGGTCTTTCCGGACGCGCACCTGAAAGTTTACCTGGATGCCTCTATCCGCGAGCGAGCGCAGCGACGCCTGATAGATCTTGCAGGAATGGGTGTGGCGGCGACTATCGAGGAGCAGATTGCCGATATCGAGCGGCGGGATGCCTACGATTCGCAGCGGCAGCACTCGCCGTTGACCAGGGCCAGGGACGCTCACATAGTAGACACCTCGAATCAGACGATCGATCAACAGGTTGAGCAGGTCCTCGTCCTGTTCAAGGCCGTACTGAAGTGAAGGTCAAGATTCTTTATGCCATTGGCTGGTGCCTGTCGCGCTTGATTATGAGCGTGTTGTTCCGGGTCAGAATCACGGGCACCGAGCACATACCCGACCGAGGTGCTTTCATCCTGGCTTCGAACCACATCTCGTTTTATGACCCGCCGTTTCTGGGGGCGTCGGTAAGGCGGGAACTGTATTTCTTTGCCAAGAAAGAACTTTTTGACAACGCGTTGTTCGGCGCGGTGCTTCGACGCGTCAACGCTTTGCCGGCGCGTCGCGGGTCGGTTGACCGTCGGGCGCTCGATACCTCGATACGTGTCCTGGGCCAGGGGCGTGGTCTGGTCATGTTCCCTGAAGGCACGCGCTCGATGACCGGCGACCTGCTGCCGCCGAGAGCGGGGGTGGGGTTGATCGCGGCCCGGGTGCGCTGCCCCATTGTGGTGGCCCATGTTCAGGGTTCGAACCGGCTGTTGGACTGCTTTCTGGGGCGGCAGCGCCTGTCGGTGACGTTTGGCGAGCCCATCCTGCCCGACGACTACGGGGAACTTCCCGCCGGGAAACAAGCTTATATCAAGATTACCGGCATGGTCATGGAGCGGATACGGCGTCTGAAGGACGGGGTCGAGCATCTCAAGTAATTGAGCGCACTGGCCGAAAGTGTGGATAGTGCGCAATTTCCGGGAAAAACCGCTTGGCAAATTTGGGATATTCGTTATACTGTGTGGCTCTCCTCATAACGGAATCGTTTTGAAGGCGAGGTCCCCGGCAGCTTTCCCGCAGGGAAAAATCCAAAGCTTCCGGGTTTCGAAGGAGGTTCTTTTTTTCGTACATGGCTACAGCCAAAAGAACAAAGAGCACCGCCGGCCCTGCCAGGACATCCCGGCGGAAGGCGACCGGCAGTAGGAAGACCGTCAAGGTCAAGACCAAGATTACCAAGGGGGCAGTCAAGGCAGTGGAGCCTGAGGCCATCAAGCCGCAGGAGTCGGAACTGCAAGACATGGTAATGACGGTGCGTCGTGAGCGGGTAGTCCAGCGAGCTCGCGACCGCGTCGTGCAGGTGGCGCAAACGCCCGAGGTCCAGCCGGAGATACGGGCGGTCAAGATCACTGACGTTTCCGGCGTCGTTTACGACAAGGCTGACTACGACGCGATGGTTGAGATGTATGATTCGACCATCAAGGACATCAAGGAAGGCGAGATCGTAAAAGGCCGCGTGCTTGGCGTTTCGCTGGACGACGTCATCGTAGACGTCGGTTTCAAGTCCGAGGGGATTATCCCGATCAGCGAGTTTCCTCTGCCGGTCAACATCGCGGTCGGTGACACCATCGAGGTGTTCCTGGAGCAGATCGAGAATTCGCACGGCCAGCTTATTTTGTCCAAGCAGAAGGCCGACTTCATGCGCGTCTGGGACAGGATTCGCGACGTGCACGACGCCGGGGGGACGATTGACGGCCGGGTGTCGCGCCGGATAAAGGGAGGTGTGGTGGTCGACATCATGGGCGTTGACGCCTTTCTGCCGGGCTCGCAGATTTCACTTCGTCAGGTGCCGGATTTCGACGCCCTCATCGCGCAGACGATGACGGTTAAGATCATCAAGCTGAACAAAAGCCGCCGTAACATTGTCGTTTCGCGCCGCATCGTGCTCGAGGAGGAGCGCGATCGGATGCGGTCGCATCTGCTGGGCGAGATCGAGGTCGGCCAGATTCGTCAGGGGACGGTCAAGAATATCACCGACTTCGGCGTTTTCATCGATATGGGCGGGGTGGACGGGCTCTTGCACATCACCGATATGTCGTGGGGCCGGATCCGCCATCCCTCGGAAATGGTTTCGCTTGGCCACAAGATTGACGTCAAGGTTCTCGATTTCGATGAGAAAACGTCCCGTATTTCACTTGGCCTCAAGCAGATGACGCCGTACCCGTGGGAGAACATCGAAGAGAAATTCCCGATCGGCAGGAAAGTTACCGGCCGGGTCGTTTCGATAACCGACTACGGGGCGTTCGTGGAGCTGGAAAAAGGCATCGAGGGGCTGATTCACATCTCTGAGATGTCGTGGACTCAGCACATCAAGCACCCTTCCAAGATCATGAACGTTAACGATCAGGTTGACGCCATCGTGCTTTCCGTGGACAAGGAGAACGAGAAGATTTCTCTGGGAATCAAGCAGATGGAGCCCGATCCGTGGCTGACCATCGAGCACCGGTATCCGATTAACACGGTGGTCACGGGCAAGGTGCGCAACCTTACCGCGTTTGGCGCCTTCGTGGAGCTTGAGGAGGGGATCGACGGTCTGGTGCACATTTCGGACATGTCCTGGACGCGGCGCGTTCAGCACCCTTCCGAGGTGATGAAGAAGGGGGATACGGTGGAGGTCCGGGTCATCAAGATCGACCATGACAACCGTCGCATTTCACTCGGCTTCAAGCAACTGACCGAGGATCCGTGGCCGGAACTGGCAAGGAAACTGGCCGTGGGCACCGAATCGCTCGGCACCATCGTCAAAGTGCTCGACCGCGGAGTAGTGGTTGATCTGGGTGATGGCGTCGAGGGGTTTGTTCCGGCCAGCCAGCTGGCCACGCAGGAACTGACCGATCCCACGGGCGTCTTCAGGGAAGCCGAGGAGATCCCGCTGCAGGTAATCGAATTCGACCGCAATCAGCACAAGGTAGTCCTGTCGGTTGTGGCGTACTACAAGAAGCGAGAGCGAGCTGAGTTCGACAATTACCTCACCAAGCATTCGACTCAAGCCGGTGGTTCCATGGCTGACGTGATGCCCGAGGAGATGAAGGCGAAAGCCGAGGCGGCTCCTGCGCAGGAGACGTCCGGTGAGCCGGCCTCCGAGCACGCGCCGGCTGAACGGTCCGCCGAGGAGCAGCAGGAACGGGGAATCGAACCGTCTTCGGCTCAGCCGGATGACGGTCCCGATCAGGCTGCTGGCTCCGGTGAGGCTCCGCCCGAGGCGGCAGCGGACGATCAATCCGTGGAGGAATCCAAAGACTAACGGGGGCGGTCTCTTTACGATATGGGAGCAGCGGTCACAGGGACTGCTGCTCCTTTTTTTTATGGTGAGCCGGGACCCGGCGGTCGGCCTGCCCGACGAACTGGCCGTAGAGGGCGCTAAAAAGGCAACTATCGAGCACGGTCTTTTCGTTATATTACTGAGAGTGAAGAAATCCACGTTCAAGAAATTGTCAATCCGGACGGTCGGGTGCCGTCTCAACCAGTACGAGACCGAGCGGATGGTCGCCGACCTGTACCGGTACGGCTTTCGGCGGGCTAAAAAAGGTGAGCCGGCGGATCTATACATTATAAACACCTGCACGGTCACCCATCGAGCCGACCAGAGCAGCCGCAACATGATCAGCCGGGCGGTGCGTGAAAATCCCGATGCCAGTGTCGTTGTGGCCGGTTGTTACGTGGACAGCGATCCGGACAGGATCGCCGCCATGGAAGGCGTCGATGTGCTGCTTCCGAACGCGGACAAGGAGCGAATAGGGGAGATTCTCCCGGAGCGCCTGCCGGAGTTGTTTGCAGAGCAACCGGAAACGAGCTGCGCCGCGACGTATCCGCCATTCAGTAACTACAACCGTTCCTGGCTGAAAATCTCAGACGGGTGTAACCAGAACTGCTCGTTTTGCGTCCTGCCGGCGGTTCGGGGCAGGTTGCGCAATCGCCCGCCGCTGGAGATACTGGACGAGGTTAACGCGCTGGTCGAGAACGGATTCAATGAGGTGGTGCTAACGGGCGTTCACGTCGGGCACTACCGGTATCGGCGTGGCGAGCCGCGGGTGAAGAACCTGGCGGGGCTGTGCCGCCTGATCCTCGAGGGGAGCGAACTGAAAAAGCTCCGCATTTCATCGATAGAGCCGCAGATGGTGTCCGATGAGCTGGTGGACACTTACACGCAAATGAGTGGACGCATCTGCCGCCACCTGCACGTTCCGCTCCAGTCAGGGTCACCGCGCATCCTCAGGCTGATGCGTCGCCCTTACACTCAGAACTTCTATGTTCGCCGTCTGGCGCTGGTGAAGGAAACCGTGCCGGAAATGATTGTCGGCGCCGACGTGATTGTCGGCTTTCCCGGCGAGACGAACGAGGATTTCGAACGGACGCGACGTATCTGCGAGTCCGGCCTCATCGACTACCTGCACGTCTTCAGCTATTCGGATCGTCCGGGCACGCCGGCGGCCGAGTTGCCGCACAAAGTGAAACCGGACGTGATCAAACGACGGAACGCGATTCTCACCCGCATATCCGGCGACTTTCGGGCGCGGTCGCACCAACGCCAGGTCGGGCTGGTCCTTGACGTCATTGCCGAGCGTCGCCAAAAGGACAAGGGCTTTTTCTGGGGCATATCCGACAACTACGTACGCGTCAAAATGCCCCCGGAATTCACGGGGGGCAGGCAGATCGTCAGGGTGCGCGTCAGATCGGCTCGCGAAGATTACGTCGAGGGGGAGTTGGTCGACGTCGAGCATCCTTTACCTGCTTCACCTTAATCCTCGATCAGGCATCGGCGGAAGGGGGGCGGACGAGCCCGCCGGTGGCAAAACGTTTATTCCCGCCGGTCCGCCACGCTAGCCCGGACGACCGTCCACGCGCGCGGCGCATAATTATTTCCCGGAACACAGGAAAAATCTTCTCTGACCTGCCACAACGCCAGGGACGGGCGGTGGCGCATGGAAGGCGTAAGTCGATGTTGCTCAGGGGGCTAGCGGGTGCGGGCAATAGTTGGCACGGGCCTTGCCTTCACATGCCGTGGAGAAATGCTATGCGCTTAAAGGTGTGTGATGGTCGAACAGGCAAAACCGGACGCTGACGAGAAATCGGAAAAGACGGCCGAGCGCGGCAAGTTCGCTTTCGGCGGTTCCGTGTTGAAGTACGTAGCCATCGGCGTCGTCGCCGTGGGATTCGTCGCGGTCGTAGTAGTCGGGACGCTGCTGGTTGTGGGCACCGACAAAACGCCGGCCTCGGCCGTTTCTGAGGCTGCGGTTGCCGCCTCGACTGATAAAGGCGGGGCAGCGGCGGACGCCGCCGGTCAAGACTCCACCCTGGCACAGGTTGAAGAGGACTCGGGCGTTATCGAGGATATAATGAACAACCTCGAGTTCCTCGATTACAAGCCGACTTCGGCGGACATGGCCGAGGACGAGCAAATGGTCATGACGGTCAGCGATTCCGCCAAAGCGGCAGACTGGCTGAAAACCGAGAAAGCCAGGCTGACCAAGAAGGAAGAGGGGCTCAATACCCGCGAGCGGGAACTGAATATCCTCGACAAGAAAGTCACACAGAAAATTCTGACCCTGGAACAGGCGGAATCCTCACGGATAGCCAGCCTGGCTAAACTCTATGACGGCATGGAGCCGCGCGCGGTGGCCAAGTTGATCGCCAACCTGGACGACGAGACGGTGGTGGCGATCCTGCCGCGCATGAAGATCAAGAACGCATCTGAGGTGTTGGCGCTCATGCCGGCAAAGCGGGGGGCCAGGCTCTCCAAGCAGATGATTACGATTGCGGAAAAGTGATGATGCAGCCCGGTGTAAACATACTGGATATGCTTCTCGGCACGGCGGACCAGCGCGGTACGGCGCGCCCGTCTGATGCTGTCGGCACGACGGCGTTAACGGGGCCGGCGTTCGGTGATGTTCTCGGTCTGCTTGTGGCCGACCCGGAGCAGCCGTTCGGGCCATTTGGGACGGACATCGGACCCGGCGCAAGCGGGACCGCATCTGTCGACGAAAACAGCCCGACCGGGGCATTACTGAGCATGGATATGGCCGGAGTCGCGCGGCTGTCCAACAGCCTTACGGCTGGAATACCTGACGTTTTTTCCGTTCCGCCGGCATCGGCAAGGCCTCCGGCAGTGACTGAGAACGCCATGTCGGTAGCCTGGCCGGGTCAGTCGGCGCTGGACAACCTGACGCTTCGTGAATTGGTCATCCTTCAACGCATGAATCTCAGCCCCGGCACGTATGATATCGCCGACTGGCATCTTGGCGATGACCGGATTGACCTGCAGTTGAAACCGCACGGCCTTGACACCGGACAGATCAGACTCAGCCTCCCGGCGGAGCTTCTGAAGGCCGCGGCAGAGGGCCGTCTGAATACGTCGAACGGGCGTGCCGAGCTTCTGAGCCCGGCGAGGGTTGATCTTCACGCGGCCGGTCCGACCACGCCGAGGTTCAACGATCTGATTGCGAATCTGAATCTGAAGTCAATCGAGATTTCCGGGCCGGTGAGCGAACAGACTGCTCAAGCGACCGGGGATTCCGTCACGTTCAAAATTGTCGCGGAGAATGCCGGAAGTGAGTTCGTAATTCGGAGCAGGATCGCAAGGGACAAGATCGACGCTACCGTCGCGGAGAAGCGCCCGGTAGCGTTTCCTGCCGACAGGCAGGTTCTCGAATCGGGGGCGACGGCAGGTGCCGGCAAGTCGGCCGGTCAGTCTGCGGACTTTGGATTCGGCGGTCAATTCGGCCCGGACGTCCCGTCGGGGTCGAACGGCCGGACGGCGACGCCCTTCGTCAGGCAGCAGGGCTGGATGAACGAGTTGAACGCGATCGATCGGCAAGACCAGCCGTGGGCGACCTGGGAGACGGAGGGTGCTCCGTCGGCCGACCTGTCCGGCGGCGATGCAGCCGCGGTGCGTTCAGGCACGGTGCAGGCGAGGCTGTCAGCGTCACAGGTCCGTTTCACTCTACCGGACGACATAGGCCGCGTCCTCAGTCCGGATCGCCATTCAGTGACAATTCGCATTGAACCTGATCATCTCGGCACCGCACGATTGCATCTCGCATTGCGCGGTGATTCGCTGAACGCCCGAGTGATCGTTGAAAGTTTCCAGGCGCAGGCGGCGGTGGAAGGCTCCCTGGACCAGTTAAGAGAGCACCTCGGCCGCGCAGGGATCAAAGTTGACCACATAGAGGTTAGCGTGGCCGGTGACGGTATGCGCAACCAGTTCTCTGATCGCCGTACCGGCTGGCATCGGCCCGTACGTTTCCGCCCGCTGGGGCCGGATGAGGCCGAAGCGGCTGAGGCGGCGGCAGGAGTGCCGGTGATGGCGGCGCGAGAGGCCGCCTATATCAGCCAATACGGAGTAAACGTGCTCGCATAGGAGCGTGACAGATGTCTTTCATATCGCCGATTCTAACCGATAGCTCCGGCCAGCCCAGAACGACCGGATCGCAGCAGATTCTCGGCAAGGACGACTTCCTTCAATTGCTCGTCACCAAGCTTCGCTACCAGGATCCGCTGAAGCCGGTTGAGGACGAGGCCTTCATAGCCCAGCTGGCCCAGTTCTCCTCGCTTGAACAGATGAACAACATCGCCGAGGGAATCAGTGCCTCTAACCAGTGGGATTACCTGCAGATGCAGTCGATGAACAACGTCATGGCAGCGGGCTTCATCGGCAACGAGATCAGGGCCGAATTCACCGGTGTCTACGCTGATCAGGACAATGAACCGACGATCTCGTACAGCACCAGCCGCTACGCCGACCGGATTGAGTTCAAGATACACGACGCCGAGGGTAACGTGGTTCGGACGCTGACCGTGGATGGGGCGGCGGCCGGTACCGGGAGCGTAACGTGGGACGGCAGGGATCAGCGCGGCAATCGCGTGGCGGAAGGATATTACACCGTCGAAGCATCCGGAGTCACACCGTCCGGCGAGGTGTTCGCACCCAGCCTGACGTTAGTCGGGGTCGTATCGACGGTTATCTATCGGGACGGCCAGGCGTTCCTGGTCGTTGACGGTACTGAAATCGCGCTGGGCGACGTGGTGGCCGTCGGCGAGCCGGGCAGCCTGAGCAAGGATGATTGAACCTGCAGCGCGGGTGATGGTGGGAGCCAATGAACGGAATGAGAATCAGCAATTACCAGCGGCCGGTGGATCTGCTGGAGATCGCGCAACGGGGGCCGCAGCCGCAGCCGGCGGAGGCGCCGGACGGCGGCTCGTTCAAGGAGATGTTTTCGCGCGAGCTGGCCGACAGCAGGTCGGTCCAGTTCTCCAAGCACGCCTCGCAGCGGCTGTTCTCGCGCAACATCGAGTTGAGCGCGGAGCAGCTCAACCGGATCGCGGACGCCATTGATCGGGCGGCCCACAAGCACTCAAAAGAGACGTTGATTCTGACTGAAGAGGCGGCGCTGGTGGTTTCGGTGGCAAACCGGACCGTGATCACGGCGTTTGACCGCGAGAATCTTCGCAGCGGCGTAGTGACGTCGATAGACTCGGCGGTCATTCTATAAAAGATGAGCAAGATGTAAACAGTAGAGGAAACGACGTACGAGGTCGGACCCCATCTCAGATGGGGAGGCCTTGCGCGGACGCAAGGAGGTAACCAAAAAATGATGGCATCATTATTCGCAGGTGTGTCGGGTTTGAAGAATCACCAGGTGAAAATGAACGTCATTGGCAACAACATCGCCAACGTCAACACCATTGGTTTCAAGCCCGGTCGGGTCAACTTCCAGGAAGCGCTGGTGCAGACGTTCAAGGGAGCGGGCCGGCCAAGTGCGGTCACCGGCGGTACCAACCCACAGCAACTGGGGCTTGGGATGCAGGTGGCGGCGATCGACAACATATTCCTGCAGGGCGGCCTGGAGACGACGGGCCAGATCACCGACCTGGGCATCCAGGGTTCCGGCTTCTTCATTCTCGGCGACAACAACGGAAACCTGTTCTACACTCGAGCCGGTGCCTTCGGCTTTGACGCCGAGTCCAACCTGGTAGATCCGGCCACCGGTCTGTTCGTCCAGGGGAAGATGGCTGACGCTAGTGGGCAGATACCGTCGCTGGCTACAACCGGCAACGTGATGTTGCCGTTTGGCCAACAGGATCCCGCCAAGTCGACGGAGATCGTAACGCTGGCCAACAATCTCGATGCTACGGCATCCGACGCCCGGACGTCCCTGACCGAAGCGGGGAATTCCAACGTGGTGGAGGTCAGCGGCACGGCGATTGACGGTGTCGGCGGTCAGCACGTGATCACGATCACGGGAAACCAGGCGCAGCAGTCGAGTTTCACGGGCAGCAACCAGGGGAACGACGGTGCTGGCGGTCTGGTGGGCGCTCTGGGTACGACCATGACGCTCGGCGGCCTGGGCGTGGATGACTTCAGCAATTTCGGTTTCTCCGTTGACGGCGGCGCGATGCAGATCATCCCCGGCCTTAACGCCAGTTCGACTATCCAGGACCTGATCAACGCCATCAACCAGATCAACGGCATTACGGCCAGTCTGGTGGGCGGTGAGATAGAGATCGCTCGTGACAAGGCGGGTGACCCGGCGGCCTACAACTTCGTGTCCACACCCGGAGTCGCCGTTCCCGGTGGCGGAGCTGCTTCCACCAGCGGTAATATCGTCGGCGTAATATGCGGCGTCGACGGGGGTGGGACGATCGCTTCGGCCGGCGGTGCCGCTTCGACGTTCGCGGCCGCTGATGTTTTCACCCCGGACCGCGGTTTCGGCGCGGCGGCCGGGCCGGCGGTGACGAGCCTGGGTCTGGTTTTCGATGAGACCAGCGGACTGGTGGTTGGCCTGAGCGGTCTGGGCGGCGGCGGTGTTGAGATGAAGACGAATTCCGCCGGCCTGATGGCCACGGGCGGAAACGACCTGATCATCACCACCGACCCCACTCTCTGGTCCACCTCGATCAACGTCTACGACTCGCTGGGCGGTAAGCACACGCTGACGATAGAGTTCTTCAAGTCGCTCATAGGGAACCGCTGGGAGTGGACGACGTCACTGCTCGGCGTGGAGGAGGTCACGGCCGGACGTACCGGGTACGTGTCTTTCAACTCGGACGGGTCGCTGAACACCTTTGAGTATTTCGGCGGTGCCTCTGCGGTCAGCATAGACCCCCACAACGGTGCGGAAATCATGCGCGTCCGGTACGATGCAGGGACGATCGGCAATTTTGACGGTGTGACTCAGTTCGCCTCCGGCAACCATACGGCCGCCATTATCCAGCAGGACGGCTACGGTCTGGGTGTGCTGGAGAAGATCTCGATCGACCAAGCGGGAAACATATCGGGCATCTTTTCCAATGGAGTAACGCGGGTGCTGGCGCAGATCATGCTGGCCGATTTCACGAACCAGGCGGGCCTGAGAAAGGCGGGGCGGTCCATGTACCAGCCGTCGGCCAACTCCGGGGACGCCATTGAGGGCGTGGCGGGGGCGACGATCGCGGCGACCATCACGTCCGGAGCGCTGGAGTCGTCGGCGGTGGATATCGCCCAGGAATTCACCGGCATGATTACGGCGCAGCGCGGATTCCAAGCTAATGCGCGTATCATCACCACCTCGGATAACATGCTTGACGAACTGGTGAATCTGAAGAGATAACGTGAGATGACGGATGATACATGTAACCAGAATCAATGACGCAGAACTGGTTATCAACGCCGACCTGATTGAATTCGTCGAGTCGATTCCGGAGACCATGATTACGCTTACGACCGGAAAGAAGATCATGGTGAAGGAGGCCGTTGACGAGATCATCGATCGGGTGGCGAGATTCAAGAGGCTGTCGGCGGCCCGGATACCGTCTCCGGGCCCCGATGCAATACCTGACGGGAGATAGCTATGCCTGCAGACGATGAGAAAACCACGGTTGTAGCGGGTGAAGAGGCCGCATCTGACGCGTCCTCCCCGGGCTCAAGGAAAAAGCTCGTGTTGTACGGCGGCATTGCCGCCGTCTGCCTGGTTCTCGGCGTTGCGCTGGCTGTTTTTGTGGTTCGCCCCATGGTAGCCGGGTCGGGCGGCGGCGCCGCGGAACAGGCGGCGGGCCTTGAACAGCCCCGGGAGGACCGCGAGTCGAAACAGGCCGAGCGGCACAAGGCGGAGCCGAAGGAACGGACGAAAGCCTCAGGCGATGAGGGCAAGTCCGTGGTTTACGCAATCAGGGACATAGTGGTCAACCCGGCCGGTACGGGAGGGTCCCGTTTTCTATCCGTTTCGTTCGGATTCGAGGTGGCCTCGGAGCAACTGGTGGCGGAGCTCGAGTCGCGCGAACCGGTGATACGGGACGCCCTGATAACGATTTTGTGCTCGAAAACGGTGGCCGAGTTGACCGACGCCAAGCAAAAAGAGATCACGCGCTACCAGATAAAGAAGCGGGTCGAGCAACTCCTTCAGACCGACGAGCTGGCGGGAGTGTACTACACGGATTTCGTGCTGCAGTAGGAGACCGTCATCGTGGCCAAAATACTCTCACAGGAAGAAATCGACGCCCTGCTGACGACGGTCACTTCGGGGGAAGGCGAGGGAGAGGGGGCGAGCTACAGCAACGAGAAGCTGCGGTCGATTGTAGCGTACGACTTCAAGCATCCCAACCGCGTTTCCAAGGACCAGATCAGGACGCTCGAGAACCTGCACGACAACTTCGCGGGTCATTTCGGCTCCATGCTCTCGGCCGTGCTGCGCTCGATTGTTGACGTCGACCTGGTTTCGGTTGACCAGATCACGTACTCGGAATTCATCATGTCGCTGGTATCTCCCTCGTGCACGTATACGTTCTCCGCCGAGCCGCTGGACGGAGTCTGCCTGGTCGATTTCAACCCCACGCTGACGTTCTCGGTGATCGACCGGATGTTCGGCGGGCACGGCAAGATCATGGAGACGGAACGCGAGCTGACGGGCATCGAACGCTCCGTCATGTCCCGGCTGGTGCAGCGGGTGTACGGTGAACTGGCCCGGGCGTGGGAGCACCTGGTCCAGATCAGCATCGAACAGAAAAGCTTCGAGACCAACCCGCAGTTCATCCAGATTGTGCCGCCGGGTGAGACGGTGGTGGTAATCTCGTTCCAGGTGCGGCTGTTTCAGTCGACCGGACTGCTGACAATCTGTTATCCGTACGTGTCGCTCGAGCCGATCGTGGGCAGATTGTCGGCGCAGAACTGGATCGATGCCACCAAGAAGAAGAATCAGGAAGAAGATCGGCAGACGAACATACACAATGTCAAGCAGGTAGGGGCGACGCTCGCCGCCGAACTGCTCAGAACGACAATCAAGATGCGCGATTTCCTGGACCTGAAAATCGGCGACGTCATTCCGTCCGACATGAAGATCGATTCGCCCATGAGTGTGCTGGTTAACAGGCGCATAAAGCTGATGGCCAGAGCGGGCGTGTCGGGGAAGAAACGAGCGTTTCAGGTGCTTGAGGTATGGGACAATATCGCTGAGGAGCTGAAGAATGACTGACGAGAAGGATGTCAGAGTGCCGGCGGAGCCGGAGGTCCCGGCTGACGAGGCTCAGGACGGTGTGGCCGACGGGGCCGCCGACGGTGTAGACGCATCCATGCCCGAAGCAGAGCCGGCCGGGCCGGCTGCCGACGGCGCGGAGGCGTCGCTGCCCGAGGCAGACCCGGCTGACGCGGGTATGGAGGCGGAGCCGGGTGCGGTCGAGCAGGCTGAACCGGCCGTGGCTGATGAACCCGAGGCGGCGTTCGAGTCGCAGGTCGAGGGGGAGATACCCGGCGTAAGTGAAGGTGAGGGTTCCGACGACGAGGCGGCCATGATGAGGATGCTCGAGGGGCTGCCGCAGGATGACCAGGCCGCATCCCCGGACGATATCAACTTCGGTTCCGCTTCGGTGTCAAACGTGGAGTTCCAGCAACTCCAGCAGTCGGCCGCGGTTTCGGAACCGCGCAACATCGAACTGCTCATGGACGTCGAACTGCCGGTGTCAATCGAACTCGGGCGCACCAAGCTGTCGATCCAGGACATTCTGGCGCTTGGTCCGGGATCGGTCGTGGAGCTCAACAAGCTGGCCGGTGAGCCGGCCGACCTGTTGATCAACTACAAGGTGGTGGCGCGCGGCGAGGTAGTGGTCGTTGATGAGAACTTCGGGCTGCGCATCACCCAGCTCATGACGCCGGACCAACGCCTGAGGGCGCTGGCCGATGAGTAAGCGATACCATCGGCGGGTAGCCGTCACGGTTCTGCTGGTGCTGGCCGCGTCCCTGACCGGGTTGTTTGCCACCAACGTTGATGACATTACGGCCGCACGCGCGGTGCCGGCGTCATCAGCCGGGCAGCCGGACATTGGTGAGGGCGATGCGAACGCGCAGGCGCCGTTCTCGATGTCGGCTCCGATCGGCTCCATTGTCAAGATGGTCAGCGCGCTGATCATCGTCATCCTGTGTATCTACGCCGGATTGTACCTTCTCAGGCGATTGCTGCAGGCGCGCCGGAAGGGAAGCGGATCCGCCGACCTGCTCGAAGTCATACAGAGCACGTACGTGGGGCCGAAGAAGACGGTGTCGCTGCTCCGCGTGGCCGATCGCTCCGTTCTGATCGGGGTAACCGACAGCCAGATTTCGGTCCTGGCCGAGCTGGACGCCGAGCAGACGGCGGCGATTCTCGAACGGGAACCGGACAAAGAGGGCAGAGAGAATTTCGGCAGGCTGCTGGCCGCGGCGGCCGGCAGGCTGGGCCGTTTTGCGACAAAGGGAAAGGCGGCAGTCCAGCAGGGCTGAACCCATCCGACAGCGGCCACGGCCGCGGTCGGGCGTCGTGACATGGACGTTGCGGCGTCAGCAGACAAGAGATATAGGACATGAAAAAGCTACTTCTCGGGGCATCGACAACGGCTGCCGCGTTTCTGTGCGGCACGGTCACGGCGGCGGCGCAAACTCTGCCGAAGATTTCGGTAGAGGTAGGCGAGGCGGCCGAACCCTCGGATCTCTCGGCGACGCTGCAGATCGTTCTCCTGTTGACGGTGCTTGCCCTGGCACCTTCGATTCTCATCATGGTCACGTCGTTTGTCAGGATCACGGTGGTCCTGTCGTTTCTGCGACAAGCCATGGGTGCGCAGCAGATGCCGCCGAACCAGCTTCTGGTCGGACTTGCGCTGCTGCTGACCTTCTTCATCATGACGCCGGTGGCCAACAAAGCGTACGAGGAAGGAATACGCCCGTACCTGGAAGGCGAAATCAGCGGCGAGGAAGCGTATAAGAAGGGCAGCGCGCCTTTCCGGAAGTTCATGCTGGCCCAGACGCGAGAACAGGACCTGGCGCTGTTTGTGAACATCGCCGGTCTCGAGCAGCCCGACAACGCGGACGACGTTCCGCTTCACGTACTGGTGCCCGGCTTTGTCATCTCGGAACTGAGAACGGCGTTTCAGATCGCGTTCGTCATCTTCGTTCCGTTCCTCGTGATTGACATGGTGGTGGCCTCGGTGCTGTTATCGATGGGCATGATGATGCTGCCGCCGATCATCGTGTCGTTGCCGTTCAAGATCCTGCTCTTCGTGCTGGTGGACGGCTGGTACCTGTTGGTGAAATCGTTGGTGGAATCGTTCCGAGTGTAGCGGGGAGTAACGGCTATGACACCACAGATGGTTGTAAGCATCGGGCGCGAGGCGTTGACGGTCGTGGTCCTGGTGGCCGGGCCGATGCTGGCGTTCGGGCTGCTGGTCGGCCTGATCGTGTCAATCTTTCAGGCGGTGACCCAGATCAACGAGATGACGCTGACCTTCGTGCCCAAGATCCTGGCGGTGGCCCTGGCTCTTCTTCTGTTCCTGCCGTGGATGATTAACACGCTGACCGATTTCGCGCGGCACATGTTTGATCTTATACCGGGGCTGGTAGGGTAAGATGAGCCGGTTCAGGTTTGTCCGTAATTCTGAACTCTTTTCCTACACGTCTGGTAAGATTTTCCACATCCGCCGTCCGGATTGTCCGTGCGGTTTGCGAGTCGCGCTGTAATTACCTGTCGGGCAGCGGCTTACGATCCCCCGTCAACCCGTTTCAGTTTGGCACAGTCTTTGAATAAAGGATTGACGATATGGGTGAATTGTAGGGATTTCTGAATTGTTTGAGTTCATACATTACGGCGCGGATAAGCTCCAGGTCTTCCTGCTGATTCTGCTGAGGGCCTCGGGGCTGTTCCTGCTTTCCCCGGTCCTGTCTCACCGCTCGGTACCGACGACGGCGAAGATCGGCCTGGTCATCCTGTTTGGGATCCTTCTTACGTCGGCGCTGGGCGATGTCAGTGCGGCGCCGGCGGACTCGTTCGCCTCCCTGGTAGCGCTTGCCTTCAAGGAGATGCTGGTGGGCGTGACAATCGGCTTCGTGTTCGCGCTGTTGTTCATGGCCGTGCGCGGAGCCGGATCACTGGTCGGATACCAGGTGGGGTTTGCCATCGCGCTCGTCCTTGATCCGAACACGCAGAGTCAGCAATCGGTCATGAGCCAGGTGTGGTTCGTAGTGGCGATGCTGATCTTCCTGGCCATCAACGGGCATCACCTTATCATCAAGGCGTTTGCCGACAGCTATGCCGTCATGCCTCCCGGGCAGGTGGCGGTGGCCGGAAGCACCGGGGAGCTGATCATCAAGTATACGGCCTACGTGTTCGTGCTGGGGCTTAAGCTGGCCGCGCCGGTGATGGTGACGCTGTTCTTGACCGACGTGGCTCTCGGTGTGGTGGCCAAGATGATGCCGACCATGAACGTGTTCATCGTCGGCTTTCCCCTGAAGATTGGCGTCGGGTTGCTGGTGATGGCGATGTCGATGCCGATATTCGCGTACATTCTCCGCCAGGCCACCGCCTACCTCGACCGGGAACTCGGATTTCTACTCGTGACCATGGGAAAGGCGTAGCTGCGCATGCCTGAGGAAAGTTTCCAGGAAAAGACCGAACGGGCAACGCCACGCCGACGCCAGAAGGCCCGTGAGAAGGGGCGGGTCGCTCGCTCCACGGAGCTGAACTCAGCGCTCATGGTTTTGTTCGGATGTCTCACGCTGTACCTGATGGGATCGCATCTCTCCGGTGGACTGCAGGAACTGGTGCGATACACGATGGCCAACGCGCCGCTCATTGCCGCCGCCGATCCGTCTTACCTGAGAATCTTTGCCGACAATATGCTGAAATTCTTCGCCATCCTCGGACCGGTCTTCGCCGTGATGGTGGCGATAGCCCTGGGGGTGAACGTGGCCCAGGTCGGATTCCGGGTGACGCCCAAGGCCATGGAGCCCAAGCTCGAGAAACTGGACATTGTCAAAGGGCTCAAGCGGCTGTTTTCAGTGCGGTCGCTGGTGACGTTTGGCCGCGACACGATAAAGCTGCTGATAATTGGTTTTGTCGCCTACAAGGCAATCGCCTCGGAGTTCGAGGGATTCTTTCTGTTGCCGAACATGAACACGTCGGAGCTGGCCTTCTCCATGGTCAGCATGGCGCTGTGGGTAGTGATGAAAGTCGGCGCCGCCATTCTGGTGATTGCCGTTCTCGACTACGCCTACCAGCGATACGAGTACGAGAAGTCCATACGCATGAGCAAGCAGGAACTGCGCGACGAATTCAAGGACACCGAGGGCTCACCACAGGTCAAGGCGCGCGTGCGGCAGATACAGCGTGAACAGGCACGCCGGCGCATGATGCAGGACGTGGCGACGGCCGACGTGGTGATAACCAACCCGACCGAACTGGCGGTGGCCCTCAAGTATGACCATGAGAACATGAACGCGCCGCACGTGGTGGCCAAGGGCGAGCGGCTGATTGCGCAGAAGATAAGAGAGATTGCCTTGGAACACGATGTCCCGATTGTCGAGGACAAGCCGCTGGCGCGCGCGCTGTTCAAGATGTGCAACATAGGTGACATGGTTCCGCAGAAGCTATACCGGGTCGTGGCCGAGGTGCTTGCTTACGTGTACCGTTTGAGGGGAAAGGTGGTCAGGTAAACGATGGCGCAGGGATATGACAAGCTGATGAGCAAACTTACGGCCCGCTCCGATATCGTGCTGGCGGTGGGTGTCATCGGCATCATCACGGTGCTGGTCATACCGCTGCCACCGGCCTTTCTGGATTTTGCCCTGGCTTTCAACATCACCTTCTCGCTGGTGATATTGCTGTCAACTCTCTACGTCACGCGCCCGCTCGACCTGTCGGTATTCCCGGGCATGCTGCTGATCGTCACGCTGATGCGCCTTTCCTTAAACGTTGCATCGACCCGTCTGATCCTCGGCACGGCGTACGCCGGCGAGGTCATCAACTCCTTCGGCAACTTTGTCGTGCAGGGCAACTACGTGGTCGGGTTTATCGTGTTCGTGATCCTGGTCATTATCCAGTTTGTCGTGATCACGAAAGGCGCGGGGCGCATTTCCGAAGTGGCCGCGCGCTTTACATTGGATGCGATGCCCGGCAAGCAGATGGCTATCGACGCCGACCTTAACGCGGGCATTATCAACGAACAGGAAGCGCGCTCCCGGCGCGAGGATATATCCAGGGAAGCCGACTTTTACGGGGCGATGGACGGCGCCTCGAAATTCGTGCGCGGCGACGCCATCGCGGGCATTCTGATAACGCTCATAAACATCGTCGGCGGGTTCATCATCGGCGCCGCCATCAACGGGATGACGGTGGTGGAAGCCATGCGCACGTACTCGCTGCTGTCGATTGGTGACGGCCTGGTGACACAGATCCCGGCTTTGCTGGTGAGCACGGCCTCCGGCGTCATCGTCACACGCGCGACCTCGACATCCCACATGGGCGCGGACCTTACGGTACAGCTTACCAGGGAGCCCCGGGCGATTCTGGTGGCGGCAACGGCGCTCATTCTCTTCGGCCTGGTTCCCGGGATGCCGACCTCGGCGTTCCTCGCCATCGGCCTGGCTATCGGGGGAATAGGCTACGTGACGCGCGAGGTTCAGCGGAGACATGCCGTGGCCACCAAAGATGAAGAAAAGCAGAAGGAGCTCAAGGCGCGGTCGGGTCAGCAGGCGGAGCGTACGGAAGACCTGCTCAAGGTTGACACGATCGGCCTGGAGATAGGTTACGGTCTGATACCGATGGTTGATGCGGCGCAGGGGGGCGACCTGCTGGATCGCATCTCGACCATTCGCAGGCAGCTGGCCGCCGAACTTGGCATAATCGTCCCCCCCATCAGGATACGCGACAACGTGCAGCTGAAACCGAGCGCGTATCGGATCAAGATCAAGGGCATCGGGGTGGCGGAGGCTGACCTGATGACCGACCACGTGATGGCCCTGAATCCCGGCTACATCGACGAGACGCTCGACGGTTTCGAAACGCGAGACCCGGCCTTCCATTTGAAGGCGACCTGGATTGTGCCGGCGATGCGCGAGATGGCCGAAGCCAAGGGATTCACTGTCGTGGAACCGTCGGCCGTGCTTGCCACGCACCTGACCGAGCTTGTCCGTTCCTCGGCGACGGAGGTCCTGATGCGCCAGGACACGCAGCGTCTTGTCGAGACGCTGAAAGAAGATTACCCGGCCCTGGTGGACTCGGTGATTCCCGAAATCGTTCCGCTCGGCACGCTGCACAAGGTATTGCAGACGTTGCTGGCCGAACGCGTACCGATTCGCGATCTGGCCACAATCGTCGAGACCGTCTCGGACTACATCGGCTCGACCAAGGAGACCGACGTTCTGGCCGAGTACGCTCGCATGGCGCTCAAACGCCAGATAACGGACATGTACCGGGACAAGGACGGCCGCATAAACGTGTTCACGGTCGATCCGGCTCTCGAGCAGAAGCTGGCTGATTCGGTGCAGAACACGCGGCAGGGGCTGATGCTGGTTCTCGATCCCGCCATGACCGAGGCCATCCTCAAGAGCATCGGGGAGCATGCGGACAAGCTGCAGGCGGCGGGTCTGACGCCGGTGTGCATCTGTTCGCCCAATATCAGGCTCGCGCTGCGCCGGCTTGTGGAAGCGGCCTATCCGTCCATAGCCGTGGTCTCGTACAACGAAATTCTGCCCAACGTGGAGTTGGTATCCAGTGGAGTGGTGAGGTTACAAGATGATAATTAAGTCATTCACGGCCGGGTCGGTAGCCGCGGCGTTGAAGACCGTCCGCAAGGAGATGGGCGGTGACGCCGTGGTGCTCAAGACGCGGCAACTGACGGACACGGACGGCAAGGGCTGCATTGAGGTCACGGCCTGTCTGGACAAGCCGACCGTGGCGCAAGCTGGCATGGCGCTTCCCGACATGGCAGGTCGTCGGCGAACGACGATAGCGCAGGTCAGCATGGCCGGGCCGAGCGAGGCTGCGCCGGGCGTGCCCGGAGATGCGGTCCTCAGTGAGAAACTGGCCGCCCTGGATCGTAAGGTCGATCTGCTGCTGCGCAACGCCACGGCGGGGACGGGCGAAGGAAGCCATGACGCCGACGGCGTGCACAACGTCCGGCTGGCACTCCAGGACGCAGACGTACCACCGGAGTTCATTCAGTTTCTGGTCGCGCGGGCTCGGGAGACCCGTGGTGGCGGCGAACCCCTGGACGCGGCGATGGAGCGGGTGCTTCGGCTGGAGTTGTCGAAGATGGCCTGCAGCCGACTGGAGTTTCGTCACGGCGATCGTCTGCTTTTTGTCGGACCGGCGGGGTCGGGGAAAACATCGCTGCTTGGCAAGCTGGCGGCCCACTTCGTGGTCTCCGGGAAGAATGTCCGGCTGGTCACGCTTGACGGCTGCAAGGTGGGGGCGTTCGACGAAATCCACAGCTACGCCGAGCTTCTCGAAGCCGACGTACTAGACTCACCGGCGCCCGGAGCCGACGTGGCCGACAACGGCAACCGCATACTGCTGATAGATTCGCCTGCGTTCCCCCATCAACGGCAGAAAATCGCCGATCTGAAAGCTCAGGTGGACCGCCTGGACCCCGGCTACCGGTTTATCACCCTGTCAGCTCTGAACCGTTCGTCGGATATCCTCGAGTTTGCCAGATGGATCGAGCCGATAGAGCCGACGCACCTGGCCGTAACGATGCTGGATTTGACGATTCGGTGGGGGGCGGTCATCGCGGGCCACCGGGCCACCGGTCTGCCCGTGGCGTTTGTCACCGATTCGCCGAGTGGCACGGGCAGGGCTATGTCACCGGACGCGTCGCGGATAGCCGACCGGCTTCTCGGCAGGGAGGCCGGCCGTGAGTAGGTTTGATTCCTCGGTTCATGCCGGAGACTACCGGGCGGTCGGCGGCAGTTGGATTGTCTCCGTGCTGTCCGGCAAAGGTGGCGTGGGCAAGTCCGTACTTGCGTTCAACCTTGCGGAACGGATCGGTTCGCAGGGAAACCGGGTACTGCTGGTCGACGCGGACTTTTCCTCCGGCAACATACATATCCTGGCCAACGCGAGCTGTGAGACGGGGGTGCGGCAGTTCAGCAGCGGGCAGCTGAGCCTTCGAGACGCCGTGGTACCGGTCCTTGACGGCGTGGACGTTCTCGGGGCCGGCGGGGATGGTCCGGCCGAAGCCTGGCAGGACGTGCAGGCGACGGCCAGGCTCGTCGAACGCCTGCGAGACCAGGGTTCACATTACGACGTGATCGTTGTCGATCATTCCTCAGGCGTCTCCGATCCAGCCACGGTGATAGCACAGGGGTCGGATCTCAATCTACTGGTGCTGGTTCCGGAACTGACTTCGATAGCCGATGCCTACGGCCTTTACAAGTACCTGTTGCAGGCAGGAGATCGGATGGACGCGTTCGTGTTGGTTAACCGGACGCAATCCGATCGGGAGGCAGAGTATATCCACGGGAAATTCAGTGCCCTGGCCGAACGGTTTCTTGGCAGGGCGCCGGGATTGATCGGGTACCTGCCGGAGGACGAGGCGGTGCGCAAAGCCGTCGCGTCGCAGGTGCCGGTAGCCGTTGCTATGCCTCAATCTCCTGTCGTCCAGGCGCTTAGCGAACTGGGCCAGGAGTTGTTGGGTCTTAGGAAGTCCAGCCGGACCGGCACACAGGTGAAGGCGATAAATAAAACCACGGCCGCAGCCGATATAAGGGGATAGCATTCATATGGTTAGCACGCTCAAGGCAACTCCTAAGAAGCGCGGGCGGACATCAGGAACGGTCGCCGCAGCCAGGGTGCTCAGAACAGAGGCAGCGCCGAAGCCGAAGAAGTGGGACGCGAGTGAGCGCGACTGGGCTCGGTACCGACTGTATAAGTCGGATGACCTCCGACAAAAGCTGCTGAACAAGTATTTGCCCCTGGTTCGCAACGTGGCGACCCGGATGGCGATGGGCTTTCCGCGCTCGGTTGAACTGACAGACCTGATAAACACGGGTGCGATCGGGCTGATAGAAGCTTTCAGCCATTTCGACCCGAATCGCGGGGTCAAGTTCGAGACGTACGCCGTGCCGCGCATCCGGGGAGCGATACTGGACGAGCTGCGTGCCCTTGACTGGGTACCGCGATCCACGCGGGCCAGGTCACGTGAGATTGAGCGAGCCATGACGGTTCTGGAGAACGAGCTCGGCCGCGCGCCCGAATCATCAGAGCTGGCGAGGCAACTGAACATGTCCGAACAGGAACTGTATCTGGCGCTTGACGACGTTTCGTGCACGAACATACTGTCCCTGGACGAAATCATCTATCCGGAAGACGACAACCGACAGGTTCCCCGCATCGAGACGGTGAGCGATACCTCCAGCAGGGGTGTGCTCGGTGAGATAGAAAGGGGAGAACTCCGGTCGTTCCTGGTGGTGGCTATCGACCGCCTGACCGCCCAGGAGAAGCTCGTCATCGCGCTGTACTATTTCGAAGAACTGACGCTAAAAGAGATCGGGGAAGTGATGTCGATCTCGGAGTCACGCGTGTCTCAGATTCATACCCGGGCCGTCATGAAACTGCGGAACATGGTCAGGGAGAAGTTTGCCCTCACGGGCTGAGGTGCGCAGGGCCGAGGCGGAGTGTGACAGATGGATAAGCAGTTGGATTCAGTAGAGCACGTGCCTTACCAGTCGTCCGACAGGGTCAAACCCCTGCAGGAGTCGGAGCGCGAAAAGCAGCGCAAGTTTGCCCAAGCTCTTCGAGAGAAGATGGAAGAAGAGCTGGGCAAAGGCCGGCGGAAGGGGCAGGAGGATGAACTCCTGCTGGAGGACGACGACCGTCCGGCCTCCGAGGACGACGGCCGGGAGGGCGAAGATTCCTCCCGGGCCGGGGCGGACGAACCGGAGACCGATACGCCGGGGAGTCCGGATACGGACGCTCACATTGACGTGAAAGCATAGTACGCAGAACCAGAAAGGGTCGTGAACATGGATGTTTTGAACGATCGAATCATTGACGTGGGCCTGAACGCCGTCGGATACATCGCGGCCGGGTTGCTCTGGATGCTGGTCTACTCGGCCTTTGCCGGACGCCGTAAGACTTCGCCGGCGGCCGGGCGGTTTCGGCCGGATGTCGCCGTGAAGGCGGCTCACACGTCCGGGGATACTTCGCCGCAAGACGGGAAACAAGTCGAGTTCATAAACTTTGGCCGATCACACAGTGCCGGGGCCGCAGGTCAGCGGGCGGACGGGGATTCAGTCGGGGTGAGCCCTGCCTCCGCGCGCCGCGACCGGGCCGACATCATCAGGATTGCACGGCAAATGCTGAAGGCGGGCGCGCCGCAGGACACGATCAAGCGGACGCTGCCGATATCCGATGGTGAGCTGGCGCTGCTCAATCAGGGTAGGCCGTAGAACGAATCGGAGTAAAGAATGCCCAAGGATAGCCCATTTTTGTTGTTCAAGGTCGAGTGCCCGATCTGCAAGACGATTAACGAATTCGAGATGATTCGGGTGGGGGCATACGCGGAGGACGGCCGCGACACGGATTTCTGCCCGTTACGCATCAAGTGGCGTTTTCCCCGGTACCAGGCGTATAACCCGCTGGTGTTCTTCACGGCCACCTGCAGCAACTGTTTTTATACGCGGGAGTTTACCAACAGCTTCAAGGACTGGAAGAACGACAACAACTTCCGGTTCTACCGCCTCAAGCAGGTCAAGGAAAAGCACCTGGAACAGTTGTCCACGGCCGGCTCGGTGGTCAAGATGCTGGGAGAGGCGATTGACGTTCCCCGGAATCCCAACGAGTCCGCCATCCTGAAACTGCACCTGGCCGTCTACGACGAACGGCTTGCCGACCACCACAGCAAGCTGGACCTCGGCCGCCTCTACCTGCGCATAGGCTGGGTCTTTCGTGACCTTCAGGAAGGAGACAACCCGCAACAGGTCTACCTGCGCGCTCTGTTATATGAGACGGACAACAAGTACGGGATGCTGTCGCAGACGGTGGATTCAGTTCAGGCGGAGTTAGAGTCGTTGGCCCAGCAGGTCAAATCGCACCAGGAGTCGGAGGAGGTCACGACCGAGGTCAAATCGCAGATGCTCGCGTTCGAGGACCGGTACCAGGAGCGTGTCACGGCGCTGAATACGTGCCTTGACGACACCCGCAGGCAATTGACGAGTATGGGGGAACTGATCGAGGAGTACAGTCAGGCCCTCCTGGGAGGCGGCGGTCAAACCGACGGTCGGGCTTTCGGTGCTTGTGCCTCGTTTCAGGAATTCCTCAAACAGGCCAAACGGTCGTGGCCCGGGATCGTGGCGGACGAGCGCGAGGCCATCGAAAAGGCGGTCGACAACTACAAGGCGGCGTTCGTCGGCGGGCGCGACATCCTGCCGGGGACGCAGCAAATCCAAGCCTCTTACATGATTGCCGAGCTCTCGCACCGGATCGGACGCTACGAGGAGGCAAAGGAGTATTTCACGAGCACGATCAAGGCGGGGCAGGAGTTCATCTATCGGAATCGGAATGACCAGTCACGGACGATCCTGGCGCGCAAGATCCTGGAGCTGGCCATCGAACAGGGAAGATCGAACCTGGCCGCGCTTAAAGGCGCGTAACACGGTAAGGAAGCCACAGCGTGCAGTCGATTCAGTCAAAACCCGATGAGCTGTTGAGGGTCTGGGAGAAGATCCAGATATTCGTGGGCGACGACGGTGAGCGGGGGCAGTACGAAGCCCGCGTTGAGGACTTCATCAACGGCGGCATCATCATTTCGAATCCGGTATTCGTCCAGGGTCACACGCTGCTTCGCGAGAACGTGCCTGTGATAGTCTGCTTCACGCGCGAGGACGCGGCGTACCAGTTTCATTCGCGGATCAGGCGTCGCCTGCTCAAGGGGGACGCCAGGATGCTGCTGGCGCCCGCGAGGAACATTCAGCGGGTGCAACGGCGCCGTTTTTTTCGTATTCGGACCTCGGCAGTGGTCTCGTATGCCCGGCTGGTGCCCATGCTGGACTGGGACAACTGGGAGGATTGCCTGACGTGGGAGGAGAGCCAGTGCGTTGATATCAGCGGCGGTGGGGTGCTGATACGGACAAATGAGAAGCTCGATGACAAGACGCTTCTCCTGATGCGCCTTGAGTTTTTCCGGCGGCACGATCTGCCGGAGTTGGTGGTCGGCATCTGCCGTCGCACGTTCGAAAGGGAAAGCGGGCATTTCGCCGGGCTGGAATTCGTGGTGGCCAGCCGGCTTCACGATTACATCGACAAGAAAACACTAAGTCGTCTGCCGGCCGCAATCAGGATTTTTGACAACATCGTCGTAAACAAGCTGGTGTCTGCCGTTTTCAGAGAACAGGTGGAACTTCGACAAAAGGGAGTTCTGTAGCATGGACGCGTCGACCAGGCAGGCCGCCGACGAGGATGTCGGATTCTCGGCCATCCGTATTGACATTTCCCGGCTCGTCGGTCGCGAGATCAAGTTGTTTTCCGAGCAGTTTCCCGGCAGGGAACTCCACGCCAAGGTAACATCGGCCTACAACCAGCGCATCAGTGTCGACAGCGGACAGGACCGCGGGTTGATTGAAAATTTGGTCAGCCAGCAGCAGGTGGTGGCGCAGTTCGGGTACAAGGGGCAGGAGATCTCGGTACGGGCGAGACTCATACGCACGTTCGGCGGCAAGTGCCAATTTGTGCTTGACGAGGACGTGGTGCCGCTGTCGCAGCGAAGGTATCGGCGGGTGACCCTGAAACGTCCGGTCAGGCTGGCCCCGTTTCCGATAGCCTCTCACAGCCGGCGCGGCCTGTCGAGCCTGCGCTGGATGTCGACGGACAGCCTGAACCTTTCAAGCGGCGGCATCATGATCCAGTTGCCCAGCTTTCTCGAACAGGGGGTCTACCTGTTGATGAATGTTGACTGGGACGTAGACTTCCTTCCCCCGCTGGTGCTGGGCCAGGTCAAGCACTGTCATTCCGTCGATCCCGGGCAGTTCAGAATCGGGGTCGAGTTTATTGTGAGCGAACTGGCCCGACAGCTTTTCTCACCGGCTCGCAGGGGCGCGCTGCCGGGATGTCTTTTTGGCTACACGCAGCTTCACCGGTTCAAGCTGAACCGGAAGCTGGCCGTGCTGAACCCTCAGACAGATTCTCTACTCTTGGATAGGAGACAGGATGAAGACAAACCCCAAAGCCAGATCGTCCCGTGAGGCTGACGCCGACAGGGAAGCGGTATCGGTTCAAGGGCCATTCGAACTGGAGTCTCAGAACAAACGCCGTTTCATTCGGCTCGAGATTTCCATGCCAATGTCGCTTCAAAAGATAAAAGATCCCGCCGGAGGGTTCTGGCCGGACGGAGATTGCCGCGTCATCCAGGGCCTGATCCTCAATATCTCCGGTGGCGGCGTGCTGGTGGACCTCAACGAGACGCTCAATGAGGGAGACATCGTGTCGATGCGGTTTACCTTGCAGGAGGTCGAGGCGCTGGACAACGTGCTCGGATTAGTCAAACGGGTGGACCATGAGCCGGACGCGATTCTGGCAGGCATTGAATTCATCACGCGAGACTACCTGCAGGACCTGTTCACGCGCGGTGAGATGGACCTTCTGCCCGGGAAGTACGCCGACTTCGAAGAATCCGTTCGCAACGTCCTGAACCACTACGTCCGTCGCACACGCGTGACCGGTGAGGTGGTCTGACATGAGCATTCGCGTTGTTCTGGTGCTGCTGGCGGCAGTGTCTTGCCTGAGCGGGCCCGTGCGCGGCACCCCCCAACAGATTATCGTGTACGTCGAGCCGGCACCGCTGGCCTGGGGTGAGTCTCGACTGGCCGAGAGCCTCGACCGGCATCTCACCCGGTCAGCCGAACTGCGTGTCCGGCTGGCTTCCTGCGGCGACGACCAGACCCCGCCGTTTCCCTCAGCCCGCTTCGATCCGGACAGTCTGCTTGATTGGGGGCGGGAAATCGGCGGCCGGTACCTGCTGCTGGTGGTGGTGCACAGCGAACGGCTCCAGACTGACAAGACCTTCAGCGTCCCGCTGGTGGTTCATCAGTGGGAGAGAGTGGGCGTCATCGAGGGTGAAGTCCGTTTGCTGGATCTCCAGCGGGGTCGCGTGCTGTTGGCCGAATCGTTCGATGAACGGCACCGGGCGCGGCGTCTGATACAGGGAGATCCGGATAACAGCTATGCTGATCCCGGCCTTCATGTTCCGGCGTCGGCCAAACAGGCACTGTTCGGTGAGTTGGAGAATAAGCTCGCCGAGCGGCTGGTCGGAAAGATTAAGGGGATGGTGCGGAGTCGGTAGCGTGGCAGCAGTCAGAAGGAAATCAGCCGGGCCCGGCGAGCTTGGCGACGTGTGGGGAAAGATCAAGCTGGTGGCGGAGATATCGAGCCGGCTGCGCGAAGAACCGGCGTCCCGCGAGGTGTACGTCGCCGCCCTGGAGGTTCTCAGGAAGATTGTGCCCTTTGATGCTGCGACTCTGTACGTAGTCGACCCGGACAGCGAGCGCTTAGCGGAAAAGGCGGTTGTCGGGGGAGGCGTGGAGCCGCTGGGTTTTCTGAGGCTTGGCACCGGCGGCGGTCTTTCGGGTTGGGCCGCGCGCAACAAGAAACCCGTCCTGCTCGCCGACCGGTCAAACAAGAGTGACTTCGATCCGGACAGCGACTTGGCATCGGTTATGTCGGTGCCGCTTCTGGCCGGTGATGAAGTGTGCGGCGTGCTCAACCTCGGCAGCCGCCGCGCCCGGGCGTTTGACGAAAGACACCTGGACGTGATAGCGGTGGTCGCCGACCAACTCTCGATCGGCTTCGAGCGACTTGCCCGGCAGGAGATGATGGAGGCGCGAAAGCGGGAACTGGACGAAGCCGGGCAGTGGCGCAACGAGCGGCAAGCCGCGGCGGCCGCCGAAGAGAGACTGAGGGCGGCTGTTGATCGGTCGCACTCGGTGCACCACGACGTTAACAATTCACTGGCCGTCATTGTCGGCAACGTCGAGTGCCTGCTGGTTAAGGAGAGGACCCAAGATCAGAAAACGCTGAGTCGCCTGCGGCGGATTGAGGCCGCCGCGTTACGTATCAGTGAGACGAACCGCAGGTTGCTTGAAACAGACATCCAAAGGCAGGGGAATCGTGAGTGATCAGAACGATATAAAGCAGCCAATTCCGGACATCGTTGCCGAAGTGGACGGGCTGAGCGAGGAGGTCAAGAGCCTGGCCCTTAACCTGGCCCTGTATCTCGCCAAGCTCAAGTCCAGCACCGGCTCCGAGCAGTTTGTGCGGCTCGAGCCGGATTTCATACGGCTGGTCAACGGCACTGTCCGGGTGGTCCAGGAGGTTGCCGGAATCCTGAACGCCGCCCGTAACGAGGGAAAGATGATCTATGAGATACCCTCCGGACGTCTGGCCAAGGACCGGATAGAGACCAAGCTGCACGGCATCCTGGAACAGTGCACGCGCGTGCTTGAGTCTCTGTCGCGGGCCAAGGACATGTTCGCCTGAGCGCCGGTGCGGGGCTTCTGCAGACCGGGCCGGGGAGCAGATGGCTGCAGGAAATTCACCATTGAGAATTGAGACGGCCGTGTCGATAACAGATATAGCGATAAGTCATTGCGCTATCAGCGGGTTGGTCGCGAGAAAAACACACTGAGTTGAGCAAAGGTTGCTTATGGCGTCAGATAATCTTGACAAGCTGAACCGCATGGTTCACGAAAAAGGTCAGCCCTTCAGAATCCTCATTGTCGACGACGAGCCGTGGGTACGGGATGTCTTCAGGGACTTCTGTGAACTCACGGACGCGCTCGAGGTCGATCTTGCCTCGAGCGGTTTACAGGCGGTCGACAAAGCTGCCGGCGGGTCCTATGATCTGATCACCATGGACCTGATTATGCCGGAGATGTCGGGTCTGGACGCGCTCACGGAAATCCGGCGGGTGGCGCCGCACGTTCCGATCATGGTCATCACCGGTAACGCCACTGAAAAGCTGGTAAACCGGGCCGGTGTTCTGGGGGCCTGCCGGGTGATGTACAAGCCCGTGAAGCTGGATGATTTCATTGAGGTGCTGGCCTCGACCCTGGTGCGCTGAGTTCGGCACCGGACACGCCGCGCCTTCGGTGAGGCCCAGGCCGTGAGGCGAAAACACCGGTCACTAGAGGAGCCTGCCCACATGAAAAACACCATCACCGTCCTGGTGGTCGACGATGAGATGATGATTCGGAGCCTTATCGAGCGAATCCTCTCGCGCGACGGCTATTGCGTGTTGCTGGCCGAGGATGGAAATAGGGCGCTTGACACCCTTCGAACTGAGAAGGTGGACATCGTCGTTTCCGATATGAAAATGCCCGGCATGGACGGATTCAAGTTGTTACAGGCCATCAAGAGAGAGTTTCCCCGCATAGACGTGATCATGATGACGGCCTACGGGGATACCTATACGGTGAAAGATGCGCTTCTTCTCGGGGCCGACGAATACATATCGAAGCCGTTCAAGACCTGCGAGATTTCGCTGGTCGTCGAGCGAGCGTACTGGCGAATACTGTCTAAAGCCCGGCAGGCGTTGCCGCAGGTGGAGTAAAGGAGCCTGCTCATGAGCGGCGGCGAAGTGCAGACAGTGAGGCGTAACCGGGTCAAGACCGCCGTATCCAAGGATTTCATGAGCGCCTCTATTCTGCTGCGCAAACAACAACCGGAGGAGCCAGACATCACTGTTGAGGAGATAATGGAGGAGCTTGGCAAAGCCGGTATTGTATTCGGTGTCGATCAGGACGTGATCCGGAAGACCGTAGAGGAGAAGACCTACAACGTCCCCATTCGGGTGGCCACCGGCACCAGGCCCAAACGCGGGGCCAGCGCCAGTTTCGTGTATCACTTTGACACCATGGAGAAGCACGCGCCTAAAGAAGACGAAGACGGGCGCATCGACTATCACGATATCAACTTCATTCAGAACACGGAAAAGGGCGCCCTGCTGGTCACCAAGATACCACCCACGGAAGGAACCCCGGGAACGAGCGTGCTGGGCAAGGAATACGCGGGCCCTTCCGGCCGCGAAATCCCGATCAACGGCGGTGCGAATACGAAAGTATCCGGGGACGAACTTGAACTTCGCGCTACCACCGACGGAGTCATTGTTTTCCAGCACGGGAAAGTCGCCGTCACGGATGTCCTGGCCATCGGCGGAGACGTTGATTTCAGCGTTGGCAACCTCGACTGCTGCGGCTCGGTGCGGGTGGCCGGTCACGTCAAGTCCGGCTTCGTACTGAAAATAGATGGTGATTTGGAGATCTCGGGCAATGTCGAGGATGCCACTGTTCAGGTCAAAGGCAATATCCTGGTCAAGGGCGGCTTTTTCGGCAGCGGGCGCGGCGCCATGCACGCCGACGGTGATATTACGGTCAAGTATACCGAGGGACAGAAGATTACATCGGGCGGAAACGTCTACGTCGGTGGCGAGATCATTAACTGTGAGGTGACAGCGCGCGACAGCGTGCATATCAAGGGTCGGCGCGGCAAGATTGTAGGGGGAGTGGTGCGCGCCGGCAAAGAGATCAGAGCCTCGGTCGTCGGTTCACACGCCGGCACACCCACATGTCTCCATGTCGCCTATGACGCCAAGCTGATGGCGCAGTATCAGGAAATCCAGAGTGAGATCAGCCGCCTGGAACAGGACGGCGAGCGCGTCAAGGAGGCTCTCTATAATCTCTACCGGCTTCAGCTCGATGGTGAACTTCCGCCTGACAAACAGGAAGCTCTTCAGAAGTTGCAGGTTTTCAAGCAGGAGCTGCCCGCCAATCTCGAGATGTTGCAGACGAGGAAGGCGGAGGTCGAGGCCGCTATCTCAAAACTTCAGGACGCCCGTATAATCGTAGAGGAACGTCTCTACTCCGGTGTAAAGACGTACTTTGGAATCGTCTACCGCGAGATGCTGGAGGACGTTAGGCGGTGCGAGATCACGGTCGAGGGAAACAAGATTCTCATTTCCACGCCGCAAGGGCGCTGATTCAGCCCCGGGGATCGGGCGGAATTGAGCTTGAATATCCGGGGGGCCCGCGATATATTTCCCGAACATCTGAACGCTGACGTACCGGAGAGGTGGCCGAGTGGTTGAAGGCGCACGCCTGGAAAGTGTGTATAGGTAACCCCTATCCAGGGTTCGAATCCCTGCCTCTCCGCCAGATTATTTTGGGGCTTCGTAACTTTCCTATTGACAACCTATTACAAATCCCTATCTTGTTTTTGTAGACCGTTGTGACCAAATAGTGACCAGTGAATCCGGGTTTTTTTGAGCTATGGGCTGCATCTACAAACGAGGCAAAAACTGGTACATCGACCTGTACGTCAAAGGACGACGTATCCGCAAGAAGATCGGCAGGTCGAAAGAAGTCGCCAGGCTGGCCCTGCAGGACGCCGAGGTCAAGGCGGCACGCGACGAGTTCGGCTTTGCCAGGAACGATGTCAGCATCGAGAAGTTCTTCAATCTGTTTCTCGACTACTCCCGGGCCAATCATCAACCCATGACGACCAGCCGCTATCGTGCGGTCATTGATCACTTTCGTAAGTTTCTGGAGAGCGGGCCGAACGTCACGTTCCTCTCGGAGATCACGACCGAGCTGGTTGATCGGTACAAGGTGTACCGGAAAGACGCCTGGGTGAACCCGAACGGTCAGCCGGTGGCGTCGGACGATGACGTCAACGGCCACACGCGCAAGGGTGCCCGGGCGCACACCATTAACTTCGAGATCGGCACGCTCAAGACGATCTTCAACCTGGCCATCAAGTGGGGGTACCTGAAGGACAACCCGACCAGTGCGGTGACGAAACTGAAAGTCACCGACTCCAAGCCGCCAAGGTTCCTGTCGGTTGAGGAATGTCAGCGTCTGCTTGCAGCCTGTCCGTCTGACCTGCGCCCTATCTACTTCACCTTTCTGAACACGGGGATGCGCAAGGCGGAGTTGGAGCACCTTGAGTGGGATGACATAGAGTTCACGCGCAGGAAGATCCGAATCCGGCGCAAGGAGTCATGGCAGCCCAAGACGGGGGAGCGGGAGATTCCGATGAACGACGCGCTGTACGTGTTGCTGGGGGACCTGCGTGAGAAGAATGTCGGTGGCGTCAACAGCAACTATATCTTCAGTGCCCCGGACGGCGGCAGGTTGAAGACCAAGCTGCGGGAGAAGTTGATTCAGATCGCGCGGAAGGCGGGGATAGAAGGTTTGACGCGAGTACACACCTTGCGCCACACATTTGCCAGTCATCTGGTGATGAGCGGTGTCGACCTGCCGACAGTGAAGAAGCTGATGGGGCATTCGGACATCCAGACGACGATGATCTACGCACACCTTTCACCGGACCACCTCTCGGACGCGGTCAATAAGCTCGCCTTCTGACAGGGGACAGGGTCAGGTCGTTGATGCTGATTCGCTTGGTACTTCGGCCGGCGACTGATTTTTTCTGCAGCCATTTGTCCACCTTGTCTCGCCTGAACCTGATGAGTCTGCCCAGCTTGACATGCGGAATAAACCCCTGGTGGGTCCACTGGTAGATGGTGGACTTTTCCACGCCAAGAAGCTCTGCTACTTCATCAGGTGTCAGGAGTTTATTCATGCTGTCGTCGTCATAGTCTATTCCGGCAGCCTCTCACGCTGACGCACGCCGGCAGGCACTGACCGGGACGGGGGAGAGAAACCGCCGTGGCTCGTCATTACAGTCCCTGCTGTTCCGATCGCACGGGCCATGGCTCGATCTGGCCGGGGGGATTGGCACTCATTGAATCCGGGGCTGCGTGCGATCACCGTGTGCGCCAGATTCCTGAGAAATCGATTCTGAGCGTGTTTTTCGAGTCTGCCCATACTTTATCACCTAAATCGAAAAGTCGTCGCTCTACGGGCTTAATTCTGAAATGGGCCCTCTGTAACCTGTTGTGCGACAACAGATGATTTTTCGCTGTTTTTGGGTCTCAACCCCAATAGTCGCACCGCCGCGTTACGATGCCTGGCGGGGATGATGACGTCGAATTCGACATGACCGTCGGGATGATAGTAGTCGCCGCCCCAGCGACATCCCGGCCAGCTCAGGATCGTCTTGTAGTCTTCACGGCGTTCGCAGTGCACCTTGTACTCGTTACCGAACCATTTCCAGATGTCTGCCTTCATGAAGCTCCTTTCTTGTCCTGGTTGTCATCTTGCGTGCGATCCGCTCAGCCTGGTGGCGCGTGAACCGGTGCCTTATGCCCTCATAGCCCACGGCGTCCCACAGTGCCTCGTCGAAGTCCTCGGACAGCGGTTGTTCGGTCAGGTCAAAGGGGAAGTTCACCCAGAACTGGCGCACCTTGTGGCCCTTGGGCCACGCCTTGCGCTTCAGACCCAGTACTCCTAACCGTTCCAGCCATCCCACCAGCCGCACGGGATTGCTTGAAAACGGCACCTTGAGCAGCCGCAGATGCTGCTTCCCCAGATCTATATAAGGCACGAAATTTCGTGCCCCATTTACCCTGTCTTCGTTTTGTGTAAAAACCGTGCCCCATTTGATAGTACCCTCTCTTCCTCTGTATCCTCCTCCTTTCCTGGTCAGGCAGGCCGCGTGCTTTGCCTTTGCATAGCAAAGCACGCCATGACCGCCTTTGAGCATCTTGTAATCCCCCGGCAGGTCAAGCAGGCGTGTTAGTTCATTCTTGTTCAGCCCCAACCTGCTGACTTGCAGCGTGTTACATTCAGTCTTTATTTGCAGATTGGCCACGATCCGGCTGATCTGGCGCTGAAGGCTCGCATGGTTGCCGCTGTTCATGCGGTTCGAGTTGCCGTGGTGGTTTTCGCTGATCCAGGACCAGAGGAAAGCCTCAAGATTATCGTCGTTGAGTTTCAGGCGCATCCGGCCGTGCCGGGCCAGGATCAGGAGGCAGTCATTGGTGGTCATATCCGACGGCAGGCCGTCTTTGAGCAGCCTCGCGGCGGTGCGGCTACGATCCCTTGTCACCTTGCCGCCGTGTGCCGCAGCCGGCCGGACGTCCACACGAAACCGGGTCCGGTGATCGTTGACGATGCTGAGTGTTTCTGACAGTGTCAGGTGGTAGATCGGGTCGAGTGTGACGGTGTCGACGAGCATACTGAAAGACCCGAAGGGCAGGCGGTCGGGATCCTTTCCCAGCCTGACCTCACAGACGCCGGGCTTGACCGTTATGCCCGCTAGGTCCAGTTGATCCTCGGTCCAGCGGTGCAGGTGCTCACGGGAGACTCGGTTGTCAAGAAACCAGATCATACGGAAGCCCCCGGACTCGGAACTCTGATAGAGCAGCGGTTCACCGGGCAAGGCGTCTCTGACGAGCCGCACCGTGTTCTCGGCGTCACGGCGGCTTTGGTTGCCCTTGCAGTCGATGTCGATGACGATCTGGTCGATCCGATCGGCAAAGGGGATGGATACGTTCGTCTCACCGCACAGGTGGCGGAGAATCAATGACTCCTTCCATCTCCGTCTGAACTGCGGCCAGGTGCCGTCGTGTCTCTGTTCGGCGTACGTGTCGGGTCTGCGGATGCTAAGAAACAGGTTTCTGTATATCCCGAACTCCTCTTCCGTGATGTGCAGCCGGGCGAGCCGCTCCTTGCGCGACAGCCGTCGTTCATCCCGCGTTCGGGCCGCGTTGCCGCTCCACCAAGGGCCGCTGCTGCGCTCAATCATCTCGCTGACCCATCAACAGAGATGGAACTGGCAGGCAGGCGGTGCGTGATTCAGGATCTGACTCGGCCGGGAGTCGGGTGATACCCTTGACAGTGCCAAATGTCTTGCTTACCTCTCTCATCTTCTGTGAGATAAGATAGGGGATGTGGGGGGGCGATTTCTGGGGTGGTTAGTGGGGTAATCTTTGGGGTAACTGGAAAAGTTCACCTGTCAGGTGAACCAAAGGCCTGTTGTTCAGCCGGGAAGGGGAACTTAGATGTTTAGACGATATATGGCTTGACCTTCACTTTTCTTTACAAGTGCATAGTATACTTTCTTGTCTCGGAAAAGGTCTCTCAAGCGCTGGATGTTCGATTCGGAGCCAGACACCTCTTGAATAATCCAATCCTTCCCGATCCAAGGCACCCCTTGTTCGTACTGTTCGTGCAGGATTTGGATAACCTGAGCCTCCCGTGGTGTCAGCATGTATTCCGACCCTCGTAACCATACGGCGCGGTAATCGGGGCTGTGCCTGAACACGCTTTCGTCCACAGATTCTGTGCTGTCAGCAGAAGCAGCGAGGGAACCGGTGTGTCCGCCTAGAGTCATTTGAGGGTCGGGAATATATCCAGCCGAATCGATTTGCCTCTTAGCGATATCTACAAAGGACTCGACAGCGGATTTGAACCTAATCACTTGACTTGATTTGACCTTCTTGCTGATGACCACCTCGATATCAAAATCATCGCGGAGCATCTGCTGAGCCCAATACTCATAGAGGTTCCAGAAATCGAGTTCCGGTTCCCACGAGGCATGAAAAGCATCCAGCGCCGCCTTGATCCTCTGGGTATTTGCTCGAGTGGCGATATCAACATCCGAATCGAATCTTAGACGAGGATGCTGTAGCAAGTCATCGTGCACTAAGCCCAGATCTCCCAGCGACTGTCGCGCCTTATGATAGCAGCCGAGCCTGAGTTCCCTTTCGAAACATCCGGCTAGGGACATCAGATCTTGCAGGCCCCCGATCGAGTTGGCAGGAAAGCAGCGCAATTCCCAGTTGTCGTAATCGGGTTTCTGTATTCTGTTTCGACAGCAATAGTGAGCATATTCGATGCGCAGAAGCCTATCGATGTCCTGAGATGATAGGGTACTGTGAAGCGCTCGTGTGAAATCCGACCGAAGGCGTTCGGGATCTCTAAATGACAGCCCCTCGACCAGCGTGCGGATGATCTCAATCCGCGCATCCATCAACCTAGCCCGTTCCTCTAGAGAGGTCAGACGGCAGTATTTCTGTAATCTGCGATAGAACCTAGGTACCGGCGAATCCTCATATTCCACTGACTTTAACTCGACATCGTCTCTGCCGTATACCCTGAAATCTGCTCCAATCACAAAGCCGGGACCATACCGCACCGCCCTTACACCCGCGGGAGGTGTCACCATGCGCGCCTCGATAATCCTGGCAGGCCAGAAGTAGGTGTGCCAGAGGTCACCGGTCTCGGTTCTTTCGTTCCTGACGATAAATGTGTGCTTGGTCGGCAGAAGCACGTTTAGGAAGTCCTCGAGCCAAGCAGATCTTTCGAAGCTTGTCTGGGGGTGGCCAGTCCTTATGAGGTGAATCCTGTTAGCCAGCTGATGATCGTAAAACGCCTCAATAATATGCTGTAGTTCGTTCAGAGAATAAAGGGGACAAGCATAATCAGACAATGTGTCAAGCGCCAACACGCGGCCCAATTGTTTGACCGTGTCACCCTCCCACAAGGTGTCAATAATCCGCCGACGGTCATCATCTAGTATCGCAGAACCAATGGCGTTCGACAGCCTTGAAGCTTGGGTGTCTATAATCTGCAGACCTGACTCCGCCGGCAGCAGCTTGATGTTCGTTGAGTAGACTAGGTTCTCAAGCACTCTTTGTACCTTGGATTCATCTACTAGGAACTTCCCCCTGATAGACTTGGCGCGTTCCTCAATAAGCTGCTGGAATGCTGTGGCTCGAGGATTATCTCTAGGTTGACCGGAGTCAACAGAACCGCTCATGGGACTACTGGTCCTCCCCGCTGCCAATAAGATATAAGAAACCGCTCTCGCGGCCACAGTTATTAACGGTGGCCTTGTCTTCAGGTATAGGCGTCGTGGGTATGGACGTCGAGCCCTCTTCGGCGCTTCAGACGGTTGACGACATACTGCACAGATGTGTATATTAACTCAAGCAGGGGCGGGGGCACTCAGAGTCAGTGATGATTCGTGGCAGAACGAACAACCAGGTCAAGGCCGGAACGTAAGAGCACTACCGACAGGCAGGGCGTTGGCACCGAACGAGTTGAGGAAGACGTCCTTGTCGTTCCACCTAGCTTCTTGCTACAGGAGCAGGTATGCTCGCTCAGCGGCGGGCCGTTCCTGAAGAAGCTGCAAGCCTTCCTGGAAGCGTACTATGACGGCAGGGCGGTTCTGGGGCGTGTGAGGGGAGCCGATTCGATCGAATGGGACGATACCGGGATCAGTCGAAGTCCACACGGCCACTTCATGGATTACCCGCCGATAGTCAGAGAGCACCCTTTCACCGTGTTCAAGGAAACCCGGCCCGTCAAGCGGCAGTGAAGGCGGGGATGGGTCATTTGGGGTCATTACCCATGCAACCCTTTCCGCCGAGTAGCCGAGCCGCCTAAACTGCTGTGCAGATAGCTCTTGCAGCGTTTCCGATGACAGCCCGGCGGTCTCTTTAGATCTCACGGCGTGACCTCACCGCGACTATTGCCGCTTTTGGTCATGACCATAATCCGACACTACGCACTCAGCCGCATGGCCGCAACGACACAACGGGCCCAGCGACAGGCACTTAGGCGACTGTGCGAAGGTCCCCGATTGTGCAGATTCGCGTAGTATGACATGGTGAAAACTGCCACGTTTGACGACACTTTCCGGCAACTTTGCTGGCCCTATCTGTGCACTATTGTGCAATGCACAATGACGCCACGTGTTTGTGCCGCAAGCGATACCGGGGTTTAGTACCATTGCACCCTCGCGGACCGCAAGTGATCCGGCGCCGAATGGCCTAGTGTTATAGCAACCCTGGCGCTCGAATGACGCGGTGTCATTGCGGCTGTGAAGGGCGCAAGCGCCGATGTGACAAGGTCTTTACTGTGATTCCGTACAGGTCAAGACGGGTCATTTCGTCTCATTGATTCCATATCATTTCATGTCATTGCCGGGCTGATTCTCAGCCCGCTCTCTCCGGTACGGTAAAGTTGGTTGGGATAAACAGCCGGACTTGTTTTGTCCGGTTTATGGAAGCTACTATTACACAAGGGCTTAACCCCTAAACTTGGGGTTCTCCGTGTTTGCTGCTGTTCGCATTTAGGCCCGCCGTAATCCCTTGTACCACAAGGTGGTCCATTCCCAAACGTGGACTTGAGCCGTTTTACCCCTATCAATACACCTATTTTCAAACTCGTCGCTTAGAAGGGCTTATTCGAGCCGTTTTGTACGCGCGATTTTCAGGCGTTTTCTCAATGGATTTTGAGTGAGGGTATCCCCCACCCCTTAGACGGCGACATTGCCTCAGAATCCCCGGACAAACCGACTAAGAGGGGCCTTCCTGTGGACGTCAGGCGTGTGGCACGGCTCGCCGTCGCATAGAAGCTCGGGGACACTGCGTCTTTCGAGGCGTCCAGCTGGACAGAAAAAGACCCGACGCCACGCAAGCGCCGGGCCGCTACATGAAGTTGGAGTCACACAGGGAATTGTGATATTGCATATTCCGTGAGACAGTTGTGGGCTAATTATAACATACTTCGAAGCGCCTCGTAAGGGGTTTTTCCATCAAAGGCGCCGTGGGGTCGATCATAATTGTAAAATCGTTCCCATTCCGCCAGTTTCTTGTTCAAGTCGACATCGTCAGTGTAAGTCAATAGCTGATAGAACTCTTCACCATCGGATCGGTGGGATCTCTCGACTTTACCGTTAAGTTGGGGCGAACGTGGCTTGATATATACATGACGCATTCCTTTATCTTCAACGTGCCAATGGAACAGAGCCTGGAACTCGTGGCCCCGATCAGTACGGACCGTATGGATGCGAAAGGGAAACTTCTCGATTACATAGTCAACGAAATGTATGGCATTCTTCTGAGTATGACGCCGGTATATCTTCAACGCCCGTACCCGAGTAGCATCGTCGATAGCGGTGTACTGGAAGCGTCGGATCTTCTTGCCATCAGGCGCTGTCAGGGAGAGAATCTTCACGTCCACTTGGATATGATGCCCGGGGACCTGCTTCGCATAGCGACGGGTGTGCAGGGCACGGCAACCGACCCGATTGGGGAATCGGCTCAGCCCATGACGCACGAGAATCCGGTAAACGCTGGAGAAGGCGATCCGCATTCCGTGATACCTTTCCATTTACCAGACGATTCGCTGTGGCCCGAGGTGGTACTTTGTACGCAGTTCCAGCACTTCATCTACGGTTTCCTGCCCGATCGCCCTTGGGTGCTTCTTAGCTATCGGTTGCTTCCGCACCAAGCCTGCTTCGCCTTCGGCGTCGTAGGCCTTCTTCCAGTGATAATAGGATGCTCGCGGCATCGCAAACGCACGGCAGGCTTTGGCAACGTTTCCCCACCCCTCCGCATACTTGAAAACAGCCAGCCTCCGCTGCAAATCCAAATAATCTCGTGCCTCTTTGCTCATAAGCAAAACCTCCTCAAATCACTCTTAGTCTACGTAAGGAGTGTCTCATGAGGTATGGTATACCTACATAGTAGGTGAGCGAGTAAGGTTATACATGGGCAATCGGCAACTGAATTACTCCAACCGCCACTTGTCCATTTTCATCTCGGCTGTGAATTCTCTGACAAAACTGAAATCCTCATCCGATGGCATTTCGCCACGAACGGGGTGCATTACGGCATTGCGAATTCGATTAAGTCTGTTGAAGCTCCTCTTTAGACCGGGCTTATCTCTTGCGATGTTGCTCGGCAAGACCAGTGAGAACGTGCTCCGTTGCTTTTCGAGAATTTGGAGTAGATGAATCAGATTAGTATAGCAGTATGGGTCATCTGCCGGTTCGTCATCCTCTTCGAGGCGTACGACACATTCTTTTCGTACCTTGACTGGTACACCGGAGCGCCACCAGTTATCTTCGCCGAAATCTTTTACGAGCACTCGCTTGATTGCTCGGTGTAGGAACACTTCAAATTCGCGAATCAGGGCATACATGTCGCCAAGGTACTCATGACGAGACCTGAGGTAGAATTCAATCTCCTCTTTGCTGATCTGGAGACCATTTTTCTCAAGGTGCTGACTGATCCGGTATGGAACCGTAATTCCGCTTGTCGAAATAAAATCTTCTATGGCATCTCGGATCGGCGCATCGATGGAAAAGACAATGTCCGAATGGCTAATGGTGCCATCCCCTATCTTTGTGTATAGATAGCCTTTTACCGAGGCAACAGTGATTCCCATCTCAGCTGCTATTCTGCTCGGAGAGTTACCTTTTCTGAGTAAGTCAGCTGCTTGGTCCGCTCGGGCCATGATTACCCACCTCTAATACAGTTTGTTCTCATCCGAGACTTTTGGCTTTGTCGAGTCTTCGGGCTACAAGATCAGCTACAGCCTCGTAGACAGCGTCTCGCCGTACAGAATCCGGCAACCCCGCAAATCCTGGATCGTCCTCGAAGAGGATAATATTGGCCCCCCTGAGAAAAGGTGAAACGTTGCCAAGCGTTTTCGATGGCCACTCTATCGGACAATTTGTCACTCCATCCACAATAGTCTGCTATGTCGTATAGCGGCGCTATGCAGAAGACTATCCATGCCAATACCCTTTGGGTCTTAAACCTCACTCAAAAACTCCTACAAAAGCTAGTGGAAGTGAATTTCAACCTATCAAAACCGTCTAACCGGCTTTCAATCGATCACAAGAAGATCAGCCCTGCTAAACTCTTCAATGGAATGCACCTGGCCAGCCACCATGCTTTTGAATCACGTCATCGATTTCGGCCATAAGGCCAATAGTCTCGCTTATCGCGACAACGATGCGGTGGTAATGCGTAATGTCGTCGGAGGAGAGCGTCCGGCCCTTGCGGTCCTTGAGCCATTTCTGGCAGACCTGGTAGCCGCCGATGCAGAAGGCCCAGACGTTCTCCTGGACGCCGCGGAAGCCTTCGCTCTGGGCCTTGTCGGTCCAGACGGTCTCGTCGGAGTACGTGATCTTCTCGACCTCGGGGTTCTTGCTGCCGATCCACTTGGTGATGTGCTTGTCAAGTTTCGGCGATTCCATCAGGTGCAGCGCGACGAGTTCGCCGCCCAGTTTCGCCAGGGCGCGGAAGAGGTTGAGGCTGGATGTGAGCGGAAGGCGCGGGAAGTCGCGGCTCAAGAATTCACGATAGCGAAGCCTGTAACTGGGGGAGTGCAGGACAGCAACAAGGTAGCTAAAGACATCTTCCGGTCCAAATGTCGCTTTGAGGTCTCCTCTGCCGAATGGGACGAACGCAAGCTGTACAGACGCAGAAATACTTCTTAGAAAATCTGGAGCTATGTTGCTTTCTAGCGCCAGTTCCGATGTGCGGTTTCGTGATCTGGCGAAAAGGGGCCCGTCAAGATCGGAGGACGACTGATACAGGGGGAAGATAAAACCGTTGTTCGAAGTCTTCGCCGAAAGACAAATCACCTCAGACATATGCCGACATACAAGAACGTGATGGAAGCTCTCTCCCTTTGTCATCCGCGTCGTCACAAGACCGAGGTTCTGCCCGGACAGCATCAGTCGTGTCACATCGGCAACGGGCCATCCCACGAACCCTCTTGATCGGCCAGTGAAGTACGTGAAACGGACATCAAAGGGCCGATAGAGAATCCTGATCACACGATCTCGGGTTATCCCGCAACTCCGTAGATCATCCTGTGCCCACTCAACCTTCCAGTCTCGCACATCCTCCGGTAGATTATACTTCTTGCGAGCAGTTTCAGGTGGGATCCTGCTGAAGTCAGAGACTGTCCGATAGACATCCTCCGCTGTCCATCCGATCGTCAGTGCGTCCCGCTTCGTGATGATCCCACAATGCTGCACCGCGAAAACATCTGTAACACGCCAGCCAGCTTCATATTCCGCCTGATTAGTCACATCGACGGGGACGAAGAGATAGAAGGACGAACATGGCTGTAGCACCTCCCAGTCTGATTGAGAAATTGTCCCGCGACTAAGAAATGCATATTTGCGCGTTCTCGCGCCAAACAAGTCGGCATGTCTCACCACGCCAGCGCCGGGGCTGACGGCGCGGGAGAAGATACCGATAGCGACACCTTGTTGGATGTCGAAGACGTTCTCGTCTCCGCCGCCTTGCGCGCCCGTTTCGCCGCGCTTGGTGCTGCCGTGTAGGTCTAGGAGATATAGGTTGCCATACGCAAGACCCAACTGCTGTCTCATTCCCCGCAGAGTTGGGTTATCGAGATACCCGTTGTTCGTGATATAGCCGTGAAGTCCCAGCCCCGACCGAACTATGAGATGCTGACTCAACCGCATGAACTTGATGTAGTCGTCCTGAAGCCAGACCGTCTTTTCTCCCATAGGAGCACCATCAAGACAGTAGTAATCCGAGGTGTCAGCGGCGCCATCACCACGCCCATGCAGAAGCGCATCGATCCACTCATTGAAGTTCGTTGACAGTTTCGAGTAGGGAGGATTGCCCACGATCACGGTGAATCGCTTGTTCCGCTTCACTCCACTCACGGCCTGAGCCTCGTGGGCCAGCGCGGGAAAGATGCCCTCCAGCACGCCCTGTCTGTTGTCCCCGGCCGGCTCAAGCGAGTTGGTCAGGTAGATGTGAGCGCGGTCGGTGTACATGAACTGGAAGTCGGGCTGGCCGAGCCGGGCGTTGATCTCCTGGAGCTTCAGCGCCAGCTTCATGTGGGCAATGGTGTATGGGGCCATCATCAGTTCGTAGCCGTAGAGACGCGGGAGCAGGTTCTTGGGCACGTACTCGTTCCAGAGCTTAGAAATCTCGGCGGGCTTCCTTCCAAGATCTGTCCACTTCGTTTTCAGTTGCGTGAAGATAACTTCTATCACCTCCACAAGGAAGGTCGCCGTTCCGGTGGCTGGGTCGAGGATCAAGACGAAGGGATCGCCGGGCTTCGCACCCTCGGGGATCTTGAGGTCCTTGTTTCGCTTCACCATCTCGCCCCACGTGGTCGTGTCAGCGAGTCCGTCTTCGAGGCCAAATTCAGTCTGCAGGAGTTCATGAACGCTGCGGACGATGTAGGAAACGACGGGCTGCGGAGTGAAGAATACGCCGCGCTGCACCTTCTTCTTCTTGTCGTAAGCCTTCAGGAAATGCTCGTAGAAGTGAATGACAGGATCCTCGTTACGCGTCCGGTTCCCGAAGTCGGATTTCACAGCTTCGGCATTAGCTTGGTTCAGGAGGTCAACTACATCCTGAATACCGAGTTCGTCGAAATCGAAGGCGCCCTTCTTGCGCCCTGCAACGGCGAGCAATTCCCCCAGTAGCTCCCGCAGGAAAGGATTGGTCGGGGGAATCATTTCCACCAGGCTCTTGATGGAGATGCCGCCCTTGCTGGAGAATCGGGCAGCAAGCAGACCATAGGAGATGGTCTGGGCGATCACGTCTGCGAAGTCGTGCTCGCTAAGGTCATGGATGAGGGCAGTCTTGAACGCGGCATAGAGCCGGCGCATGGGGCCTCGCTCGGACTCTCGGGAAAGAATGGCGTCGACCCGTTTGCGGATAGAGGTTGCCAGTTTCGCAAGCTCCTCAACGAGTGCCTGGGTAGTGCTGATGACCTCCTGGTGCCGGAGTGTGAAAACGCTGGACCACTGGTCGCGCCAGTCGGCTAGATCGTCAGGGTTGTCCGGCCAGCGGAGTTTCTCGGTCAGGGTTCGGTGGGCGTCCGCCAGGTGCAAGACCGTGTCCCCGCCGTCCCATCCGAGAACCTTAAGTACGGGTAGATCGCCACCGTTTCCGGCATCCTGTGCAAAGTGAGCGAACGTGATAGCCCTATCATTGTCCTCGCCATAGGCAGAAATGAAGAGCAAGTCGCTGGCGTGCCAGGTGCGCTGGCTGGCTTTCTTGGCGGAGGCGCGCTTCTTGATGACCAGATGTCCGAGAATGCGGCGGAGTATTACTACGGGGAGGCGCTTCTTTTCGAAATTGATCCAAAAAATACCCCACGGTTGGTTCGCTTCCATTGGTCGGAGTTGCTTGATTTCCTTTATCCCAACTGCCTGGCCTGGCGCAATGCCAAGTTCATCCGGAGAGTAATCGAAGGTGAGGTCTTCCTCGACCATACTTTGCTCCATTGGCCACCCCAGCTCATCCCGCAAGTACGCAATAAGTGATGGCAAAGTCCTGATTCCGCGGAGGCGCTCTAATTCCGATCTACTCATACGTCAGCATAGCTCCATCCAGGCCAGGAGGGTCGGTTTGACCCCGAGAGGGGCCTGACCCTTCTTGAGGTACGTGTTCTTGATGTGCTTGTCTATCGTGCCCCGTATTTCACTAAGCGATTTCTGCTGCATGGAAGTCTTACGCGCCGTCCGGGTTGTTGAGCGGATCAGATCGACCATAGCAGTAGGATCCTCCTCTATGCCCTCCGTTTTACAATCGTAGAGGTACCATCGACAGTTTCCGGCCTCACGCGTCCATTCTCCTTTCTCTGCATCACGGGCGGGGATAGAATAACACAGGAACACGGCGCTGGCGTCCTCTGTGGGGTGAGATTTGCCGCTAAAGACCTTCAGAGGCAATCCATCCAACTGTTCAGCCAAGCCCGGGTGATTTCGCAGCAGCCTTTGATACTCGAGAAACATCTTTTCTGTGGATGTGACCTCACCCTCGTAGGCGTGATCGAAATCCCTCAGGGCATCATAATCATCGTCCGGGGTTATAAGCTTCTTTCCCTCGATCCCGAACACCTTCGAAATCCGGAGCGTCTTTTTCGATACCTTGTTATAGAGGTTGAGAAGCCGGTCGAGGTCATCCGGCGGCAAAAAGTTCCAGATATGGACCTGCCGGGGATCATCGATCTGGTCAGGGCGGTCTCGCAAAATCCGGTTTTCTATAGTGCGGTCCAGTCGTCTGTCAACACGGCCGATGCGCTGCATGAGACGTACCGGATTCCAGTGGAGGTCGTAATTTACGATACAGCTGGCGTCCTGGAGATTCAGGCCTTCCGAGAGAACGTCGGTCGATACCAGAACACGAATCTCATTATCCCCGAGTCGTTCGATGGCGTCAGCGAGTAACTTGTTATAGTAGGGTGCAAAGGCCTTGATGATTTGCCCTCTATCTCTCTTGGTACCGCTGTCGACCTCCTGCAGTGGCCCAATTCCCCTAGCGTGCAACTCCCGCCCGAGGTATCTGGCCGTATCTATGTATTCGGAAAAGATCAGGACTTTGTGCTTTTTCAATCTCTTGTCTCGTTTGATAACGGAAACAAGAGCCCGCAATTTGTCATCGTTCTTCGGTGTAAAACTCTTCAGTTCTTCGAGGAATTCGGCAAGGAGATCGAGATCCAGAAGAGTATCTTTGATGATCTTTGCGACATCGTATTCTTTCGGGTCCAGATCCTCGAACAGCTCCAGCAATTCTTCGGGGATAACATCATCCTCGAAGTCCTCTTCTTCGATTGCACCGCGCTCAATCTGATGATCCCGGATTCTTTGTATAAGAGCGCTGTGACTGACCTGCCAGCGTTCTGAGTCCGGCGGCTCATGTTTCTGCACAAAGGCCAGAAGTTTGAGCAGGAGGGCCTCACAGGTGGCCTGGAATGCGACGGCCGAACTCTCGAACCGCTTCAGCAATTGAGTCCTGATGAGGCCGACCACCTGTTTCTGCCGTCCGTGCTCCATGGGATCAATAGCTTCGTCTTTCCCCCGATAGTAGGCCAGAGGATAGTAAACCCCCAGTCTGAGCAGAGGACGGTTCCGGCTCATAGCCTTCTCGATGCAGTCCAGAAGAGAACCATATGTCTTGGTCAGAGAATACGCGACGACCTTGGGTGCTTTGCGCTCGGGGAAAAGGATTTCGCGCCCGCGGTGTTGCTTCTGGCTTTCCCGAACATAAGCCCGGCTTCGCTGGACAACAAGAGCCCGGAACAAGTCGTCCTTGGCCAGGACCTCCTCGGCCTCTTTCAACGTGATGCCACCGGCGTCGTACGGGTTGCCGTCGATAACCTTCTCCAGGGCCTTTTCCATTTTCCTGAAGTGTCCCGAAAGGCTGTGAATCCCGAGAGGTGCCTCTTTGAAATGGTCACCCTCTTTGCGCGAGAACAACTCAATCAGGTGCTGCAGATCCGGGAGCTTGTTGTTTATTGGCGTTGCGGTGAGAAGGAATACTTGCTTTCCTTCGGCCATCTCGAAGAGTCTTCTGCTGCGAGCGGCAGCCTGATTGCGGAAATGATGGGCCTCATCGATAACGATAGCATCGACTACCCGTGCGATTCTGTCCATGCGCTCCTGGTAAATGCCCTCGCGAAGCAGATCCGTATGGTTATAGGTGGCGAGGTTGCTGAAATCGCCGGACTGGTCGGGTAGGTACCGGCGCAGATCGTCTTCCCAAACCGGTCCGCGCGCAGATTTGGGCACGAAGAGCGCAACCTTCTTGCGGTCGTGTAGGAGTCTCTCAATCACCATCAGCCCGATATATGTCTTACCCAGACCCACTCCATCACAGAGGAGAGCCCCGCCATGGCTTTTGGCGATCTTCATGAGGGCGCGATAACCATCCTTTTGGTACTGGTCCAGTATAGGGTAGACCTGTGATTCTTCGAGTTCCCACTCACCGATAGTCATCTCATGACCGCGATAAAATTCGTGGAGCGATTTGGCGTAGACCTGGAACGGAGTGTATTGACGGATGTGGCGTTCAATGACCCTTAGGACTTCCTCGGACACATCCTCGGCCTTACCCCAGTGCTTCTCGAACCATTCCTGCAGCAAATCGACCTCACGGCGAATCTGAATATTCAATTCAACGTTTGTCGTGAGGCCCGGATGAGTGAAGTTGCTGGAACCCACGAGAGCGGATGACCCGATCACGGCCTGCTTGGCGTGGGTGATATAAGCCTTGGCGTGAAACTTGTCCTGTGTATAGATCCTGCAGGCTACTTGACCCTTGGCTATGGCATCTACCATCGCTGGCACACCGGTCAGGAAATCATTCGACTCCTTTTCCTTCTCAATGCTCTGGTCGAGGACAGTCTTTGCGGCTTCAATGCCTGCCAGGAGTGCCTTTTTGGTCCGCATTGACACCTGGTCACCCATGAGAATCCGCAACTTCTCGAGCTTCTGCCACTGACCGTCAAGGGCGAGCAACGCCCCAATTTCGAAGTAACCTGTTGCTATGTCGAACCGATTGGCGACGTCGGCCCATTCGTGCAGGTACTGCCTGACCTTCCAGTCGGAATCACTGTTATCGACAATAAACAGGTCTCCGCCGGAGCGCTTCTTTGTGTCGCTTGTCACCTTGTGATCTGCCTTGGCCGCTTGTTTTTGGCTTCCCCTAACCGGTTTGTCCGTATGCCAACGGTCAGTGTCAACCGGAAGACCCGCCCTATCTCCCGTCGCAGTACTTACGTCACTACCAATATAGGCTGTCAAGGCCCGCAAACGCAAGCGGGACTGTCACAAAAAAACCGGGATCGTCTAGACGGGAAATGTGAACGTGCTCGCAGGCTGTCCTGGAGAGCTGACGTTCTCCCAAAAAACTGGACCAATGTGAGCTTAAGGATTTCACTGTAAGCGGTTCTTGGAAGGAGGACGGCACAGTGAAGAAGAAGCGCTTCACAGAACAACAGATAGCTTATGCCCTGCGATTGGCCGAGCAGGGGACCCGGGTGGTGGAGATCTGTCGGAAGCTGGGCGTATCCGAGCCGACATTTTATGCTTGGAAGAAGAAGTATGCGGGGATGGGGGTTTCGGAGCTTAGGCGAGTCAAGCAGCTTGAGGAGGAGAACCGTCGGCTGAAGCAGGTGGTGGCGGATCTGACGCTGGACAAGCAGATGCTTCAGGAGGTGCTGTCAAAAAAGTTCTGAAGCCCGCGCGCAAACGAGAGGCGGTGACATGTTTGACCGAAGGGTATGAAGCAAGTCATCGTCGGGCGTGTGGGCTCTTAGAGCTTGGCCGATCGACGTTTTACTACGTATCTCAGCGCAAGGACGATCGGGCAATACGTATGCGATTACGAGAGCTGGCCGCAGCCAGGCCACGGTTCGGTTACCGTCGACTGTATCTGCTGTTGCGAAGGGAGGGTTGGCGAATCAACCACAAGCGGGTGTATCGGCTCTACGGGGAGGAAGGTTTGAGTGTAAGAACCAAGAAGCGTCGCAAGCGGGCCAGCCACTGCCGGGTGGCGCCAGCACCTCCCTCAGCACCCAACCAGCGTTGGAGTATGGATTTCATCGCGGATACCCTCGACAACGGGCGGCGTTTTCGGGCGTTAACGATCGTAGATGTGTTCACTCGGGAGTGCCTCGCAATCGAGGCTGACTTCTCGCTGCCTGCCCGCCGGGTTACGGCGGTTCTCAACCGTTTGGCGGCCACCCGGGGACTGGCCAGGATTATCACGGTCGACAACGGTTCGGAGTTCTTCTCCAAGGAGATGGACTCTTGGGCCTACCGCAACGGCGTACAGCTCGATTTCATCCGACCCGGCAAGCCGGTTGAGAACGCCTACATCGAAAGCTTCAACGGCCGGCTCAGAGACGAATGCCTCAATGCCGAGCTGTTCTTGACATTGGACGATGCCAGGTGCAAATTGGCTGAGTGGAAACAAGACTACAACAAGGTACGTCCGCACACCTCCCTGGGCGACATTCCTCCCTCGGAGTTCGCGGATCAATGGATTTCAAACCGACCGCAGAAAGTCGAAATCCTTAACCAAGAAGTGGTGCAGTTAACGGGGTGAGGTCAGAGGTCAACAGGACTAACCTAAAAAGTGGTACAATAACTGGGGGCGGGTCAGCCGGGTAGTCCCATTCAGCGTCAGATTGCCCTGTGCGTCGTGTTTTACCTCGATCCGACTCAAGGGTCGCCTTTCCTCCTCCGAGGCCCTCCTACGGCTATTCAGGAAGCCGTACACAGCTCCGAGGCTTGGAAATCGTTCATCAGGCGGGCGGATGGCCCACTGACGGTGTGCATCATACAGATTCTGTGGCATTTGATCCTCCTACTCGATTGGGATTGGTTGATGGATGAGCGGCGGGTGTGGTGCCGCCAGTTCAGTGTAGGAGGATGCCCAGTATCGTCAATTGCCCTTCAAGGCAATTGCGGTGATTTCATGTGGCCCCATTAAGAGAACTCGACTACATATCGCCAAATATTGGTTATGCCTTTCGCTGTTCGCCGAGGATAGGATGCGCAATACGGGAAGATGATGCTCGTAGGAGTTCTGAGGCATTCATATATATAGTAAATGGCAAAGCCAAGAGCCTGTGGCTTAGTTGCAAGTGGGCTAAGATATAGGTTAGTTAGTCCATACCTACACTTGAGCCGCTTGACCGTGGTCTGCAATACACTCGCTACCGTGAACGGGTCGTTGGCCGGAGCGAAGAGATGCTCGGTGTGATCACTCGTGCCATCCCCAATATCTTCTGCGGCCGCGTTTGCCCGAAGCCTATTCTCCATATACATGTCCGCTTTCAGCGATGGCAAACCAAACAATTGAATCTTCCTTGAGCTTCTCTTGTAGTCGGCAACGTGAGCTATGAAATGATGGTCGTAACCGGATCCTACAATTAAGAAATCCTTTGATGTATCAACATTATGTTCTCCTTCAAATCCGGGGACTTGGCGCACCTCTTCGACCAACTCGTCGGAGAACTTCGTCTTGCCTCGCTCGCTGTACACCACTGGCTCAGAGTAGAGGGCGTCGAATTTCCGAACACCACGAAGCCTGAGCCACAGTACTAGGTACATCAAATAAGGACGAATAAAGCCTGTAATATCGACCGCTATCCTGTCTGGAATCCGTCGCAGGTCGAGCTTTGTCCACATTCCTTGAATGAACTCCGCCTCTGAAGAGTGACCGTTCGCGTAACATTGACCGGGAGGGAATTCGGCCCTGTCGTACTTGAACTCAGGCATTAGGAGCCATAGTTTTCTTGCCGCTTGGATCTTGTCGTATACTTTTCGCACACGCTCCGCATCGGAGTATGCCGATATAAATAAGTCATATGTACGGGCCTCATTCCAGTCTGACTCATAAGAGAACTTGTCCTTGTAGAATATGCCATAATCAATCATCTCTCCCCCCTCCTTCGAACATATCAGGTTGGCCAAGGTCGGGGCGCCGACTTCCAAAGTGAGGTGCCATCATAGCGGCTAGCCTTTTATCAAAGAACCTATCGAATCCACCGTTAACAACCATCGTCTGATGATCGAAGATTACTGATACTGCCAACCCGTCTAAAGCTAGGTCGCCGCGCTTGAAGATCGGCAAGTCCCAACGTGGCGCCAGCATTCGATTTAGCTGGTATATTTTGTCAATCCTTTCCGAATTCCTGTCCTGCCTCTCACTCACTACAACGAGCAGCGAGTGATCGCAGCACAGCTTGATAATTCGCTGAGCCTCTTCCGTAACCCCTGACAGATCCGTGCTGAATGCAACAAGCGAGCACTCAGACGGCTTGTCGCTAAAACGTACGCTCCTAAAAAGAGTGGCAAGGCGACCAATACTATCTCTAGCAAGTGAGCCATCTCGCCCTCTAATCTTCGCATCGGCGTAGAACCAATCAGTAGCACGTCTGACACCGTCCTCTTGGCTCGCGATACTGATCTGTGTAAACTTGAACGGATCCTCGTCGCGGAACAAAGCGCGATCAAAAGTCCTCTTCAGTAGCACGAGAAGACTTCTGGGTACGCCCCAAGACATTGAGATCATCATCTTGAGCCCCCTGTACCGTTGTTTGAGACCGCAATCCTTGCGGAGCTGCGCAAGAAGGTCAGACTTGAAGTGACTCAGAACGCCGTCATAATCAGCCGCTCTCTCACCAGGCTCGACAAATGCAGAGCATTTCGCTTGAATGCAAGTTGCAGCGGAAAGCAAATCTTCTCCATCTTTCCAAGCGCGATAGAAGAGGAATATATTCAACTTCTCCAGCAGCGGTTCTTCACTATGCGCTAGTTGCGATATGACCTCTTCGATATGCCCTGGTTCCTGCAAACCCGGCGCAATACGCGCACTGAGCGCGACGCTTAGTTGGGATCGCAATCGAGCGAAGTACGGTCGGTCCCGTGCGACGTATTTGGACATTATTCGCTCGCGCTCAGTATCTTCGAGATCCTCTGTGTCCGAGCCTTCGAAAGATCTCAAAAGCCTATCGCTTAGCTCAGGCGCTTGCTCAAACTCGGGACGAAAGTACGAATGCTCTATTAAGCGTCGGGCTATGAGCCGCATAGCAAAGTGCTCGTAGTGTTCGTTATTGCGGAGCAGGTCGTCCAGCCTGACCTCCTCGAACTCTGAGCCTTCAACAAGCATCTCATTGGCACTGAGAGTATAATAGGTGCGATGCCCGTACAATCTGGCGCCGACCTTGAAAGTAGAAGGGTTCTCCTTTTCCTTGATTAAAGTGTTCACATACTTCTGCTGTTCCTCTGTGATGTTTTCCAGCTCATCGATGAGATACACGAACACGCAGTCTTTTAGATTACTGAGGTGTTCCGCCAGTACCTTCGGGATGCCGAATATCAGATAACCCGGATTGGCAGTCACGTCAACCTCGATCTTACTCGTTGAGGAAATGTCATTGACCGCCCTATCCAGCTGCTTCTGCAATCCACTCATGTATATGCATAGCTCTCGCAATGTATTCGGTACCTCACCGTGAGTGTGAGTGAAAAGCTCCCAGACATCTTTACATAAAGAAGATTCAGTCTCCTCCGGCATCGGTTGCGACTCGTACACTTCCGTAACGCAGTTCAGCAGCACTTGTGCAAGCCATAGGTCGAGATAGTACTGGAACACTCTTGCCCAGTAGTCATCTGCCATTCCCTTACCACTGAACCGCTGAGCGTTCAGCCCACCCATCCGAACGTATATTCCGATGTAGCCGTCTTCTGTGAGACCCTTTAGGATATCACTTGAATTTCTGATTGATTGGCTTCGAAAAGAGTAGTACCGCAGTAAATGAGTCTTGCCGCTGCCTTTGCTACCCAAAAGGAGCATCGGTACAGGTGATCTAGGTTTCAAAATGGTGTCGAATCCGCCATCCCCGTTCGGTCCTGTCAGATCCACCCAGAACTGCAGGATTTCTTCGTCGCTGAAGTCCTTTGCCTGTGTAATATTGAAAGGGTTTGTTTTAACATGCACCATCTCATACCCCGCCGTACAGTTTCGGGTATCGTTTGCAGATAGGAATCCAAGGAGGCTCCGTTGGTTCGTCAAACCAAATCACAGGAAGTGTATTGTCCGGCACGTTGTGATGGAATCCCAGAAGCAACTGGCAGTCATCAAATCCGAGTGCATGAGCAGGTTGTACCAACCTCTCGCCGAATAGCCTACACATGTCTCTCGTAGCTTTCTTCATATCGGCCATATCCTCAGAAAAATAGCGCGAGTTTGCCCCGAAACACTTAAACGTTCTATCAAGTTCAAACACAGCATCTACATGGTCAAAGAGTGTGTTTCTTACTATCGTGTCAATACCGTCTGAAGTCGCGACTAACACAAGGTACGAGGTCTCCACATCTTCATCGAAGCCCTTGATTCTCTCTACAATACTGCGAGAGTATTCAAGGCCTTGTGATCCGAACCCGCAGAAGTCGTCGATGAAAATGTAACGCTTGACCAAAGGGTAACGAAGTCTCAGTCTGGTACCGAATAGCGCTCTAAACAACGATCGCAAGAACCGCCCTCCTCTGAAGTCCATTCTTAAGTGATTTCCTTCGAAGATTTGATGGGCATTCACGAACAGGTCCTTGCCCAGCTGGTTCTCTTGTCGGAAGAAATAGAGCAGATGGGATCCGCTTTCGGAGGGGTTTCCCACAGGGATGAAACGGGACCTTCTTAACTCCCGCTCGTAGTGCTCGTGTATTGTGTTTGCATCGAGAGTATGATTAAGACTTCTACGAATATTCGCGACGATACGATACTTGACTTTGTCTCTATACATCGACTTTAGTAGTGACCTGATTTCCTTGCTCCCAAAGTACAGGAAATTCGACAATAAGTACAGCGCGTTAACCTCGTAGTCTGGGAATCTTGCACGTTCTGATTTAAAGTTTGAGACCCAATCCTCTATCATCGGCTCCGTAACTTGTCGTTCCCATATTAGCTCGTTCAACTCCTGTATGTTATCGATGAGTTCTGGTGCGCGAAGTGCCATGAATCCCCCTACTTGGTGAACAACATCACCCACTCCTTCTGCATCACTCTCGAAGTACAGTGACGCTTGGTTTGCAGTGCTCTTGATCTGATCTTGTCTGTTAGGACCAGCCTAGTCCTAAGACCTGCGTCTTCGCAAATGGCTTGAGTGATCTCGTGGTTTGGAAATCTCCTCCCTACAAAGTGACCGTCACCGACGATGATAACCAAACTGCCACCCCTCTTCAAAGCGTGGGCTACTACACTCATTGCAGACTTCATTTCCTCCACATATGTAGCTGCAATTTGTGCTCTGGTCCGATTGCGATTCCAAACATACGAAACGAACCGATCCGCCACCGCGATGCCCGTTTTAGAGAGTCTTTTTGTTCCATTCGCTCTAGTCTCTTCACGGCCAATCACTCGATCTTTCAACACTGGCATCGTCGCTGAATCGCACAACTCCAGCCAGCCCAGACTGAGGCTGGAGGCCCGAATGTACTTCTGTGCTCCAGGATACGGTGGAGAAGTGATTACGAGATCGACGCTGCTCCTCTCGATGTGATGTTGCCTTTGGTCCTCCGCATTCAAAGATCCATTGCACAAGTGCCGTATGTCGCCGAGAATAGCCCTAGAGTAGTTTGACAGATCTGCATCGACAACAAACTGCCGCATCCGTTCAATGTTCGCTTCCGCAATCGCCTCGAACACAGCGTTGACCTTGATTCGCTCAAGATTATCAAGGTGTCTATTATATCGTTCCCTAAGGGTATGCCCTTCTGGATACTTGTTGTGCCTCAGGCGCACCGGAACAGAAAACCTAGGATCCGCTAGACACACCTTTCTAATACACTGCGACAAACAGACCAAGAAGAAATCTCTCAAATCCTGATTGCGGCTCGCATTGATCGCGACTTTCAACTTCTTCAGCTGGCGTTTCACCCTCGCAGTGAACCAGTAGTCCATATTGATGACATCTGGGTCATCCGAACTGCCCCCAGTTTCGGTCCGTTGGATTACGGCTGCGAGAGCCCGTCTAAGACGTGCAGGATCAATGGGGGTCGTCTTGACCTTGGAGATAAGACAGGCTAACGGATTCACATCGACGCCGATTGCACTGCGTCCAGCTAGCAAAGACTCCAACAGCACAGTACCGGAGCCACAAAAGGGGTCCAGAACTGTGTCACCTGGACTAGATAGGACATCATTCTGGAGGAAGAACTTGGGAATGTGGGCCAATAACTTAGCGGGGTAGGTGTGGATCAGGTGCGTTGCGCGGTCGCAGCCGTTCACTCCCGAAACTAAGTCTCGAAAGCTGACGGCCTGTGGCCTGCTCGTGATGTCATACCGGCTCATCAAAGCTTCTAAGATGTGGTCATTCATTTGCTTCCACCTTCACTAATGCGGGGATAAGCCCTCGGAGGAGGATTGTGTCCTCCATTCTTGAGTTGTGACCTACTTCACACACAAGCCCTTCGCCGTTACAACCCAAATCGTGACATTGTTTCCAAATTAATTAAAGAAAACCATTTACTACTGAGTGTCAAGCGGCCATATTGTATTTCGTACTCGAGCCCGCAAATCAAGATTTGCGAACTGGCCGGTCAGTCGATTGTAAACCTCGACGCGACTTCTCATAGAACGCGTGAACCGGCGGAAAGGAGCGACATGGTATCGCCAGAAATCAAGGCGGAGGCGCAGGCACTGATAAATAAGGAATTCCGTGTCTTGGACAAAGGTTTTGTAAGACTAGTGGATTTCATGGGTTCAGATGCGTCGATTGTTCAGGCGGCCAGAGTTAGCTACGGCAAAGGCACCAAAGCAATTTCCGAGGATGAGGCGCTGATAAGATATTTGTACCGTCACCGCCACACGACGCCATTCGAGATGGTTGAGTTCAAATTCCATGTTAAACTGCCGATTTTCGTGGCGCGACAATGGATCAGGCATAGGACGGCCAGCGTGAACGAATATTCGGGAAGATACTCTGTCATGCGGGAGGAGTTCTTCGTACCGGAAGTCAGCGATCTGAGGATGCAGTCGAAGGCAAATCGACAGGGCCGCGACGAGAAACCAGTAGACTCTGATACCGCTGAGAAGTTCCTTGCATCGCTCAAAGGGACGCAAGCGGACGCCTACGAACGTTACACTTCCTTTGTTGAGACCGGACTGGCAAGGGAGCTGTGCCGCATCGACTTACCATTGTCTGTCTATACCGAGTGGTACTGGAAGATGGATCTGCACAATCTTCTACACTTCTTGGATTTGCGTACGAGTCCATTAGCACAGAGTGAGATCCGCAAATACGCTGAAGTTATGGCATCCATAGTGAAGACAGTCTGTCCCCTAGCTTATAGAGCCTTTGAGGACTACCGCAAGCATGCCATCACTTTCTCTGTGCCTGAACAGAGAGCATTGGCACAAATGCTCAAGCAGCCCCGCCCCGACGATGAGGAGCTACTGGAACTTGGTCTGGGAAAGAGAGAAATCGACGAGTTCAGCGACAAGCTAGCTGAGGTGGCGCGGAGGGCAAGTTCTGGTAGCCAAGAAGGACCGAGTTAGCGAAGCACCTAAGTCAAGTAATTGTCGATAATAATCCTGGACCAGCTCTCGTACTCCCCTATAAGATTCAGAATCTCCGGCACTGTCATTAGGGTCGGCTCTCTGTGCAATACAGACTCCCTTACGCTCACCTCAGGCGTCTTGAGCCAGCATTCGAAAACCAAACCGAAGTGCACCCTCCCCACGGCGCTGCCATCATCGTAGATCATTCCAACAAATGGACGTGCAGAGCTGAGGTCTACCTGAAACTCTTCCCGAATCTCACGGTCGCGTGCGGTCTCAATTGCCGCCATCACTAGGCAATCTTCTGACTTGAAATCGCTGCGGTTTACGTGTCCACCAACACCAAGCGATTGGCGATTGTGAAGACGATCCTCGTCACCGGCACCGGTTCTTCTGTAGGTGAGTACTCTTTCTTCATACCTCAACAAGGAGTATGGAATGATCTGGAGCATGGACGGCTGTTCTTCGACTTCCCCCCGCCTTGCGAACTCTACCGAATTCAAGATCTCGTCAAGAATTCCTGTGTCTGTGAAGAACTGGCCCGTGCAAGGTAAGCTGACACGGTCCCTCTTGAAGACTAGGACGTACTCATTCATAGAAGTCACCAAGTGCGCAGGTCCACGGTTCCTACAAGATTCAAAACAAGACACCTTTTTCTACTCTGGGACCATTCTGGGACCACTTTTGCTCCAAAACGCTCCAAATCAATCCAAAGTGATGCTTGAACAAATATGCCTTATCTGCCTTGCTCATTTTGCATTACGATGTCACTCAATCACTTGACGAATCGTCATGATCAGTTTTTAAGTCCCTGGTGTCTACCTGTTCCGCCACTCCGGCTAACAACAACTTACGAGGATTGAATCGGTCGCACAAGGGACTTTTTCAGTACGGTGCTTGCGCTCTGTCAGCATATACGAACGGCCCATTGATGTTGACACATCAAGCATGTTGCCCGGGGCTGCGGCGACGGTCTCAGTGTGAGCAGGTAGCTTCCTGGTGTCAGCTTCTGATCAGCATCGCCCTGGCCAGCTACACCGGACTAACTCCGATCGTGAGGTCATCGGGGGAGTCGGTCTGGACGGGAGGCATTACCCGGTTGGGTTACCGGGCGCTGCGTCACGCTCTGGTGGAAGCATCAATCAACGCTGTCCGGAAATCACCGGAGTTGAACCGAATGCTTTGTCGCATTCTCTATCGCAGCAATGTTCAGAAGGCACAAGTGGCGGTGGCCCGAAAGCTGGCCGTCATCATCTATGCCATGCTCCGTCGCAGCGAACCGTTTCGTCTGGAGACAGCATAAACAGAGGACCAAGAGTCGGAATTGCAGATGAGCGGTCAGCCCGGAGGTTTGGGCTGGGTCGAGAAGAACCCGGGCTTTGTGAGTGGGCGGCCGCTCCTACGGAACAATATCGTGGGCCTTCACAGCGAAGAGCTCGAATAGGTGACCAGAACAATCCGACGGAAACACGCGCGTCCAAAGGACCAGAAAGAAGAAAGAAACCCTTGACCGCGGCCTTTTCATAGGTGTCCATCCTGTGACCACGGTTGACAAAAAGAGACACAACTAGACAAAACTAGACAAAAAGAAACAAAAAAACCTAAATCTATCCTGTTAAGCCAGTTACGGCCTATTTTACTGCATTCCAACAGGTTACACAAACACCCCACGGAGAATCCCTGCCTCTCCGCCAGATTGATTTGTACCCTCCCGCGATTCTAATCTACAATGCGTCGTACTGGTGAGGAGATTTCGAGCCTCTCGCCAACTGCCGGCGGTGTGTCAGTGAGGGGGTAGGCGGGGCGAAAGTCCACAAAACTCATCTTAATACTCCCGTGTTTGCCGTGCAATACCGAAGCGTCGCTTGACATGTCGTCGGGCACGACTTGCAATTGGTGAAGCGGTGGCACAGAGGAACACCGGCAAACCTGTTGACTTACGGGGGTGGTCGGCTATATTGAAGCAGGACGATAGCGCGGCCTCTGATTCCTCATCTTGCATTTGCCCCACAGGTCGTTAATTGCATCTAGCATTCGGCACACGGGAGGTACGC